>DAIOEG010000007.1:6603-19856 GCA_036746415.1 Phycisphaera sp.
GCCCTACCGCCAGGCCGCTACCAACCCCTGCCCACCGCTTCCCGCCAGCCATTACACTCCGCCCGTGCTGGCGCAGGTCCACAGCTTCGTCCTTCAGGGCATCGAGCCGACCGGGTGTGAAGTCGAGGTCGATCTGAGCGACTACGCGCTTGACGACGGCTTCAAGTCCACCGTCGTGGGCCTGCCCGATGCCGCAGTCAAAGAGTCCATCGAGCGTGTCCGCACCGCGCTGTTCCACAGCGGCTATCCGTTGCCGCCGACGAAGGCGACGATCTCGCTCGCGCCGGGCGACCTGCGTAAAGAGGGGCCGTTGTACGACCTGCCCATCGCGGTGGGCTTGCTGCTTGCCTCGGGGGCGATCAAGACGACGCGTCACCGCACGCTGATGTTTGCCGGCGAGCTCGCGCTCGACGGTCGGCTGCGTCCCGTGGCGGGCGCGATCAACCTCGCGCTGCTGGCTCGGCAGCGCGGGTTTGCGGGCGTGGTCGTGCCTGTTGAGAACGGGCCGGAGGCGTCGGCGGTGCAGGGTGTGGATGTGTACGCGCTCGACACGCTGGCAGCGGTGGTGGCGATGTTGACGGGCGATCTGGAGGTGGAGCCGTTGCCGCCGGCAGACGTGACGGGCTTGCTCGACGCGTCGCCGGCGGAGGTGGACTTTGCGGACGTGCGTGGGCAAGAGGCGGTGAAGCGGGCGTTGGTGATCGCCGCTGCGGGCTCGCACAACATCCTCATGATCGGGCCGCCCGGCTCGGGCAAGTCGATGATGGCCAAGGCGCTGCCGGGCATCCTCCCGCCGCTCTCGCCCGATGAAGCGCTCGAGGTCACGCGCATCTACTCGTCCGTCGGCCTCGCGCCGCGCAACAAGCCGCTCATCACGCAGCGCCCCGTCCGCGCCCCGCACCACACCGCGAGCACCGTGGCCGTCATCGGCGGAGGCATGCACCCCCGGCCCGGCGAGGTCTCTCTCGCGCATCACGGCATCCTGTTCCTCGACGAGCTCCCAGAGTTCCCCCGCGCAGTCCTCGAAACACTCCGTCAACCGCTCGAAGACCACCGCGTCAGCATCGCACGGGCCAACGGCCGACTCACCTTCCCCGCCCGCTTCATGCTCGTCGCTGCGCTCAACCCCACCCCCAAAGGCCAGCGCCCCGATGACCCGGCCAGCCAGCGCGCGATGGACCGCTACCTCGCCAAGCTCTCGGGCCCGCTGGTGGACCGCATCGACCTGCACGTCGATGTGCCGGCCGTGCCGCACGAGCAACTCATGTCCAGCGCCCGTGGCACCGACTCGGCCTCGCTGCGGTCTCAGGTCATCGCCGCCCGCGCGATCCAGACCCGCCGCAACGGCAGCGCCATGAAACCCAACGCCACACTCACCGGGCGAGAGCTGGATGCACTCGCGCCGCTGGCCCCCGCGTGTCAACAACTGCTCAGTCGGGCGATCAAGGAACTGGGCTTAAGCGCCCGCGCCTACGACAAGCTGCGGCGGATCGCGCGGACTCTCGCCGACCTCGAAGCCGCCGAATCGATCGCGCTGCACCACGTGAGCGAAGCGATCTCGTACCGGTTGCTCGACCGGCAGGTGTGAGCGCGCCACGTTTCATCATCCCACACGAAGCCCACGCTGCGAAGATGCGTGGGCTTCGCGTGGTGCTGTCAATGTGTTGTATGCCACCGCCATCACGCCGGGCGGACGGGTTTGCCTTGTTTGGCCGAGGCGTAGATCGCGTCCATGAGGTCGCTCATGCGGGTGCCCAGTTCGGGGCCGGCGATGACGTGGGCCTTGCCTTCGATGGCGTCGAGGATGTTGTCGACGGGGTCGATGATCGTGCTGCTGATGGGCGGGTACTTGACGCGGTCCTTGCCCTTGAAGACGGTGATCGAGGTGCCCTGCCAGGGGTCGATATCGACTCGGCCATTGTCGAAGATGAACGTCGCCGATGCCGTTGATGCCGGGCAGTTGCCGCCGATGACGACGCAGGCGGACACGCCGTTCTTGAAGCGGATGTGCGCGGTGCAGTTGATATCGACCGGCGTGCCGACGTTGTCGGTCCACGCGTAGACCTCGCTCACGTCACTGTTGACGCAGTAGAGCAGCGTCGAGAGCGGGTGCGCGCCCGAGTCGTACGCCATGCCCCCGCCGGAGAGCTCGGGCTTCTGCCGCCATAGGCCCGTGGTGCCGGTCTTCCAGCCCTGCGTGATCCAGACGCTGACCAGCTCCAGCTTGCCCAGCGAGCCGTCGGCGATGCGGTCGCGCAGGTACTGCACCTCGGGCATCGCAGTCGCGTTGTAACCGACGACCATCACCTTGCCGGTGCTCTTGACCTTCTCCGCAAGCACGCGGGCCTCGGCGCTGTCGGTCACCATGGGCTTCTCCAAGAGCACGTGGCAGTTGTGCTCGAGCGCCTGCATCGACTGCTCAAAGTGCAGTGTGTGCGGCGTGCTGATCGACACGATGTCGAACCCGCCGTGCTTGTAAAGCGACGCGAGGTCGGTGAAACGCGCGACGGTGTCGGGCAGCTGCTGCTTCTCACAAAACGAGGCGATGGCCGAGGCGTTCGTGTCCATCACCGCGACGACTTCAGCCCCGCCGCGCCTGCGAAGACAAAACAGGTGCTTGACCTGGATCCCGCCACAACCGATGAGTGCCACGCGATGCATCGATGACTCCGTACAAGGTGAATACAACTTACCGCGTTATATCGCAGCATCAGAGGTCATTTCACAAACGGTCACAAGCAGTATTGAACCGCGGAGGCGCGGAGGGCGCGGAGATCGGAATCGAGTTGCTTCTCATTGGCTCCGTCGGACATTTGCGATTGTCTGCTCTGCGTTCTCCGCGCCTCTGCGGTTCAATCTTCTTTTGCGATCGGTTGTGAAACAGCTTCTGATCCATGAAACGTCACGCCGTTGCCGGGCGTCTGCGGGAACACCGCCCTGCCATCAGGGCCGACCTTCACGCCGTCCGCCACGTCGCGCGCGAGCAGCAGCGCGCCGTCCATGTCCACGTAGTCCAGTAACGGCAGGAGCTGCCCGATCGCGCTGATGCCCACGGTGGTCTCGGTCATGCAGCCGATCATGACCTTCAACCCAAGCTCCCGTGCGCGCGCGATCATCCTTCTTGCGGGGGTCATGCCGCCGCACTTCATGAGCTTGATGTTGATGCCGTGAAACACGCCGGCGCAGGCGTCCACATCGTCTTCGGTGACGCACGACTCGTCGGCGATGATCGGCAGCCGCGACTGCAAGAACACGTGCTCGTGCTCACTGCGCGGCGCTTCGCGTTTCAAGGGTTGTTCGATGAACTCGACGCCGAGCTGTTTCAATGGCCCGGACAGTTCGATGGCTTGCGCTGCGGTCCAAGCGGTGTTGGCATCGACGCGAAACACCGCGTCGGTTTCCTTGCGCAACCGTTCAACGAGTTGCAGGTCCCTCCGGGGGTCGCCCGTGCCGAGCTTGATCTTGTAGATGGGGAAGTGTGGGAACTCGCGGAGCTTGTCCGCCATCACGTCCGGGTCGGCGATGCCGATCGTGTAGTCGGACGCGGGGCAGGTGGCCGGGTCGAGTTGCCACGCGTCCCACACGCGCTCGCCGCGCCGCTTGCCCCACAGGTCATGGACCGCCTGATCGACGGCACACTGCGCGAAGTGATTGACGCGCAGCGACGCGTCGAGCAGCGACCACGCCGACGCGGGGTCGCCGAGCACGACGTGTTCGATCTGCGGGCGTGCCGCGTCGAGCGTCTGCGTGAGGTTCTCCATCGTGATGCCGAAGTACGGGATCGACGCCGCCTCGCCGAATCCGCTGAGCCCGGTGGACGGGTCGTGCAGCTCGACCACGAGGTTGCGTTGCACGGTGCGCGTGCCGTGCGCAATGGTCCACGCGTGGCGCAGCGGCAGTTCGAGAGGATGGAGCTTGAGTTCGAGCATGGGTTCATTCAGCCGGAGTCAGCCACAGATGGACACAGATCAACACAGATGGGAGAAAGCATCTGTGTCCATCGGTGGCTAAAAACTCTTCTCTTTCTTCAGCTTCATCACCGCGTCGGCGAGTTTGCCGGGGCCGTGGTGGATGGGGTCGCAGCACGGCAGTTGCAGCGTGTCTTCGATGCGTTTGACTTCGTCTTCGATGGCGGCGGTGTTTCCCTTGAGCAGTCGGCTGTTGAGCGAGACGCCGATGAACTGGCAGTCGCCTTCGAGGTTGCTGACGTGGTCGTAGAGCTTGATGAGCTTGTCCAGTGGCATGAGCGGGAGGTGCTCTCGGCCGACCATGTGCGGGCGGTTGGCTTCGTAGCACATGATCAGGCCGTGCGGCAGCGAGCCGTGCAGGAGGCCGTAGGTCACGGAGGAGTACGAGGGGTGCGCGAGGGTGGCCTGTCCTTCGAGGACGATGATGTCGTGGTGCTGGTTTCGCTTGACGAGCTTTTCACACGCGCCGTTGATGAAGTCGGCGACGACGCAGTCGACGGGGCAGCCGCCCCCGGAGGGGTCTTCGAGTTCACCGGGTTTTAGATTCCGGGGGGGCAGGTGTGCGTTGACGCCCGGCGCGACCATGATGCCGGTCTGCCCGGTGGCGACGAACTTGGCGTCGTGCCCGCGTTTTTGGAGTTCGATGGCGAGTTCGGTGCTGGTCATCATCTTGCCACAGGAGCAGTCTTGGCCGACGGTGTGGATGCGCAGGCAGGTGTCATTGAGCCCGATGCGGTCGGCGACGTCCTGCTCGTCGTTCTTGCGGACGTCGTAGATCGTGCTGCCGTGCTGCTTGGCGAGCTGTGCGATCTCCGGGTCGCTACTGAGGAACTGGTGCAGCCCCGAGACGATCGTCATGCCCCGGCGGGCGGCTTCGAGCACGGTGGCGCGCATGGCGGGCGGGAGCTTGCCGCCGGCGGGCGCGACGCCGATGGCCAGCGTGTCGGCCCCGCCGAGCGTGTCCACGTCTTGCAGCGTGGCGACGATGGGCACGGCCCCGCCGAAGCCCAGCGTCTGCTGCGCCGTGGTGCCCGCGGTCTGCGCGTCGATCAGCGCGACGCACTCGGGGGCCCGGTACAGCATGAGCGACACGGCCGTCTTGGCGGAAATCGGGTTGCTTCGGCCTTCAGTCAGGATGGCAAGACGTTGTGGCATGCGTGAACTCGGGTGGTTGAGAGGTTGAGCAGCGCGGAGCGAGCATGCAGATTCTAGAACCTTCGCGGCGGATGTGCGGTTGTGAAGAACCTCGGCGTTTGACACCTTGAGCGAAGAGCGTAAGGTGGTATCTCCGAAAAGCGGACAACAGGGTCCGTTTTATCCGGTGACCAACGTTTTTCTTTTTTGGAGTAACCCGCCCATGGGCGTCAAGATCGCGATCAATGGTTTCGGACGCATCGGCCGGCTCGTCTTCCGCGCCGCTTCCTACCGCACGGACGACAGCATCGAGATCGTCGGCATCAACGACCTCGTGCCAGCCGACAACCTCGCGTACCTGCTCAAGAGCGACACCAACCACGGCGCGTTCAAAGGCACCGTCTCGGCCAAGGACGAGCAGACCCTCGTGGTCAACGGCAAGGAAGTCCCCTGCTTCTCCGCCCGCAACCCCGAAGAGCTGCCCTGGGGCAAGCTCGGCGTCGACGTGGTCATCGAATCGACCGGCCTCTTCACCGACTACGACGGCGCGGCCAAGCACCTCAAGGCCGGCGCGAAGAAGGTCATCATCTCCGCCCCCACCAAAGACCCCGAGAAAGTCCCGACCATCGTCATGGGCGTCAACCACAAGACGCTGAGCAAAGACGCACTCGTGGTCTCCAACGCCTCTTGCACGACCAACTGCCTCGCGCCGGTTGCCAAGGTGATCCACGAGACCTTCGGCATCGCCGAGGGCCTCATGACCACCGTCCACGCCGTCACCGCGACCCAGCCCACGCAGGACGGCCCCAGCCGTAAGGACTGGCGCGGCGGTCGCAACGCGTACATGAACATCATCCCAAGCTCGACCGGCGCCGCCAAGGCCGTCGGCCTCGCGCTGCCCGCCCTTAAGGGCAAGCTCACCGGCATGGCGTTCCGCGTGCCCACGCCCAACGTCTCCGCCGTCGACCTCACCGTCCGCACCGAGAAGGCCACCAGCTACGACGAGATCATGAAGACCCTCAAAGCCGCCAGCGAAGGCGACCTCAAGGGCTACCTGGGCTACACCGAAGAAGAAGTCGTCTCCAGCGACTTCATGGGTTGCCCCCTGTCGTCCATCGTCGATAAAGGCGCGGGCATCGGCCTGTCGCCGACGTTCCACAAGGTCGTCTCCTGGTACGACAACGAGTGGGGCTACTCCAACCGCGTTGTGGACCTCATCAACCACATGACCCGCCTCTAAAGCACCGCCTCCAAACCCAGCCACACACAAACCCCACGTCGCAGCGGCGTGGGGTTTTTGTATGCCCAAGGCCGATCACAGGCCGACCATCGGTCGGCAAGGCGCGTGACACATTCTCCGGGCAGGTGCTGCGCGGCACGCTCGCCGATCCGGGTGCCGTCGATCCCCCCGGGCATCGGTTTGGGCGTGGGCGACCGGGGCAGGGCAACCACACCGATGCGCAGCACGAGCACGGGTGCTGCGGGCGGGGTCGGGGCACCAAGAGCTTTGGAAAAGCGATGGAGTACCACGCATGATCCACAGCTCCAAACGGAGCCGTGAGGTAATGTTTTCAACTGCGTGACGCCCCTGCGGGTCGGTTGCGTTGTGGGATGCAGCGGGTCCCAGAGCCGATGTCGTTTGCGTGGATGGGCCGGGCACGGCGCCGCTGGCCGACCGCCGACGGTGGCCCAGCGTACCCGGGCCGGGCCGTGCGGGTGGACCCCCGCGTTGCGTGCTTCCTCCTGGGCTGCCTGGTTTGATCCCAACTGTCTTGAGAAAGAAGTCCAGCGATGCGAGACGCACACACACCCTTCACGTCACGACCGCACGGTTTCACGCTCATCGAACTGCTGGTGGTCATCGCCATTGTGTCTCTGTTGATCTCGCTGCTGTTGCCAGCCCTGAGTGCGGCACGCGGCACGGCCCGGGCTCTTTCGTGCTCCAACAACCTGCGTGGCCTGACACAAGCCATCCACCTGTACGCGACCGACAGCGATGGTGTCCTGCCCTATCGCTTCAACGGCAACGCGGCGCAAGCCGCTGCGATCGGGGAGCCCGGCCAGTTCTACGACTGGTACGAACGGCTCCAAAGCGAAGCCGGCACCGGCAACAAGGGCTACTACATCACTTTCGACCGCAACAATCCCAACGGCTCCAACTTCCACTGCCCCATGATCCAAGGCGAGCTCGAGCCACGCACGCAGGACCAGAACAGCAACTACCACATCTCCGACACCCTCTACGCCCAGCGCAACGGCGACGGCACGTGGGCCAACACCCCGATCGGCAACGGCAGGTGGGCTCGAAACCCCCGACGCATCGAGTTGCAGAGCTCCGATGCACTCCTGCTCGCGGACGCGCCGTACTTCCTTAACGGCGCGGGCCAGTGGCAACTGCCCTCCGCCGGGTTCACACAGGCCTTCGCCCCCGGAAACCGCGCGCCATGGCCGATCGACCCCTTGACCGGGCAGGCGAACCGGCACCGCGACGCGGTGAACGCCTCCAGCATCGATGGACACGTCGAACCCATCCGCGACTGGGCGGACACGGCCCTGGCCCCAAGATTTGTTGCGAAGTGATCGCGCTGTCAGACCGCCCCCATCGGAGTACCACGACATGATTCGGATCGGCGTCATCGGAGCGGGAGCCAAGGCGGCGGAACACGTCCAGTGGTTCACGCGCAGCGGGCGGGCGGTGGTCTCGGCGATCGCCGACCCAGACACCGCCCGCGCCGAGGCGCTCGCGTCCACCTGCGGCGCGCGGGCGTGTGCGCGGTACGAATCTCTGCTGGAGGACGTGGACGCCGTGGTCGTCGCGTCGCCCAACCGCTTCCACGCCGAGCAGACCATCCGCAGCGCCCGCGCCGGCCTGCACGTGTACTGCGAGAAGCCCGTGGGACTCTCGGGTGCGCAAGCGCGCGAGATGGGCCAGGCCGCGTCGTCGGCAGGCGTCGTGTCGGCGGTGGGCTTCAGCGTCCGTCAGCACCCCACGATCCAAACCATGCATCGGCTCGTACGCGAGGGCTACATGGGGCAACTCGTCTCGGTCTGGTCACGGCGGATGTTCCAGATGGACACGCAGGAGCTCACGGGTTGGCGCGCCAACCTCTCGGAGTCCGGCGGGGTGCTGCTGGAAATCAACGTCCACGAGATCGACTGGATGATGATGATCGGCGGGGAGGTCGAAACGGTCTACGCACGCACGTCCGCAACCGTCACGCAAGGCCCGGGCGCCAACGACCACCTGTGGGTCACACTGGGCTTTGCAGGCAACGCAACGGGCGTCCACGAAGGCAGCTGGTCCAGCGCCATGCCCGCGTTCTTCCGGGGGGCGCACGGCACGCTGGGCGGAGCGCAGACAGATGAATGGGGCGGACACCTGATGAGCGCGCGGATGTCCGAAGACCGAACCCCCATGACCCTCGACCCGGCGATGGACGTCAGACAAACGTTCCTCGACGGCGTGCTGGAAGGTAAGCCGGTGGACTGCGACCTCGCCTGGGGAGCGAAGGTGATGGCGGTGGCGGACGCGATCCTGACCTCGGCACAGACGGGACAGGTCCAACGGCCTGCGACGGTGAAGCCGCAGGTCCACGTCGCAGAACAGTTGCCCGGCGTGCGTCGCACGCTTGCAGAAAAGGTCGCTGCCCAATGAGTGTGTTCACGCATGTGACTCCAACGTCGGCAACTGCGGAAGGGTTGTCCTGGCCGATAGCGCACCACGCGATGACGTGGGAGGGTTGGCACCGTCGCGAGGGCAGCGCGTTCGACGTGCCGACGATGCTGCGCGAGGTCGTGCAGGCCGGGTACACCGGCATCGAGATGTCGGGCGACGCGACAACGCTGGGCCCCAGCGATGCGCTGCGATCTGCGTTGCAGAACGCGGGCCTGACGCTGGCCGCGTGGAGCACGCACGTGACGGCCAACCCCTGGCCACCCAACACCGAGCAGTACCAGCGGGAGTTCGACTACGCCGCCGAGATGGGCGTGCGGACGCTGGCGGTCTGCGGCGGGTTCCTCGGCCGTCAGTTTCGTACGACCTTTGACGACGACTACAAGCTGTTCGCAGAGAACCTCGACCACGCCCAGCGGTACGCGCAAGCCAACGGCCAGACGGTCGCGTTCCACCCGCACTGCGGCTGCATCGTCGAGACGCAGGCGGAGCTGGAGCAGCTGTTGACGCATGCGCCGTTCCTGTCGGTCCTGATCGACACGGGGCACCTGTGGGCCGTGCGCGCGGACGTGCCGGCGATGGTGCGTCGGTATGGCCGGCGTGTGGCGCACGTGCACCTCAAAGAGTGGGACGCGCAGGAGAAACGCTTCGCCGAGCTGGGGCGTGGCAAGCCCGCGGGCGACCTCGCTGGCGTCGCGTCGGCGTTGCAGGAGATCGGTTACGACGGCTGGCTGGTGGTGGAACGCGACGACCCGGCGATGGTGCCGGCGGAATCGGCTCGCGTCAGCCGAGCCGCGTGGGACGCGGCGTGCAACGCCTGTCGCGCAGCGCACAAGACGCTGCAATGATCCAGCGATGCAGCTTGCGGTTTGCTCGATGTGTTGTGGTTCGTGTTGTTTGCGTTTCGATCCCTTCAACTGGAACAGACAGATGTGGAACCAGATCGGGTTGCGTTGTGGTGTTGCGGTGCGAGCAATCTGCATGGGCGTGGCAACGTTGACAGCGCTTGGCAGCGGCTGGACGGTGGCGCACAGCGATGCATCCGAAACGCCACTTGCGATGGTGAGCCCGGTGACACCGCCCACGTTCGGCTTCGGCACGTGGGAGCCCGCCTCCAAACGCGGCGGCGGGCCGATCGAACTCACAGGCCTGGATGGCAAGGGCGGGTACGGCTACGTGATGACCATCGACCTGTCGGCCTACGCAGAGGCAAGCCCCGCGCTGCGCGTGGACGTGCAGCCGGGCAACGCCGCACGCACGCTGCGCATGATGCTCCGCGATGCCGACGGCACGGAGTTCAACTACCAGTTCCCCGTCGATGAACACACGCAAGGCGAGGTGACACTCACGCCGCAGTGGGGCGCGTCATTGACCGACCCCAATGAAAAGGGCAAGCCCGGCAACGTGGAAGGGCTCGATCTCTCCGCGATCGCGCAGGTGCAGGTGCAGGGCGACTGGTCGGACCGCGCGTTTGCCCTGTCGGTGCTGGGTGTGCAGGTCCAGCCGGTCAACGAAACGCTCCTGACAGGCCGAGCGGCACGAGTCGCGGAGAACGAGAAGAAACGTCTCGAAGCCGAGCAGGCCGTCAGAGACGCGCTGTCGGCCCTGAGGCGCACACCCACGAGCCCCGTGGTCGAACGGGTGTACGCGGTCTCGCCGAGCATCCTGGCGTTGCAGGTACAGGCTGGCTCGATCCCGCCCGTCACGCAGGAGCCCTACGTCGAGCAGCCCGGCGACATCATCGAGCCCTCCGATAAGAGCGAGTCAGTGGTGTGGTCGCAAGGCACGCTCAAGATGGAGCCGACATCGCTGCAACTCAAACGGGTCGGCGACGATGGCAACGCCAAAGTCATCGGCTTCATCAGCGGCGACCGCAAGCACCTGTGGCGTCACTCGCGAGTGGTCGGCGAGCCGTTGACCGATGTGCTGATCCGCCGTGCCCAGGCCTACACCCTTGCATCCAACGACGACCCCAACTACGCACAACCGACCCCGCCCATCGAGGTGCACCAGAAGTCCAAGCCCAACGGCCAGTCGCAGCCCGACCGCGACGCCATGATCCAGCACCGCATCTACCTCCAACTCCCCCACCCGCTCCAAGAAGGCGCGGCCTACACCCTCTCGCTCCCGGGCATCAACACGTCCGAACCGTCCGTGGCCTACACCCACGCGCCACGCACGACGCAGACCGAAGCCATCCACGCCACACACGTCGGCTACCGACCCACCGATCCGTTCAAGGCCGCGTACCTGTCGCTCTGGCTCGGCACGGGCGGCGGCCTGGCGTATGACGATGCGCAGCGCTTCGAGCTGATCAACGACGCGACGGGCCTGACCGAGCACGAGGGCACCATCGAGCTGGCCAAGGGCCTGGGCGCCCCCGAGACGCTCAAGCTCGAGAAGGACTACGCGATGACGGCGGTGTACCGCATGGACTTCTCGGGGTTCCAAGGGTCGGGTGTGTACCGTGTGTACGTGCCGGGTGTAGGCGTCAGTGGCCCGGTGCCGATCGGTGAGTCGGTGTGGCGGGACGCGTTCCACACGTCGATGCGCGGGTTCCTGCACCACCGCAGCGGCATCGCGCTGGGCCCGCCGTTGACGGACTACGTGCGGCCGCGCTCGTTCCACCCCGGCGATGGCGTGACGGTCTTCGCGCTGGACGTGGACAAGGCCGGCGAGTCCGAGTCAGTGAACAAGGCGTTGCGACGCCTGACGCAGGACGGCCAGGCCCCGCGTGACAGCTGGCCGGCAAAGAACGACGGCGCTTGGGGCGGGTACATGGATGCGGGCGACTGGGACCGCCGATCGCCGCACATGCACCCCAGCGACCTGCATCTTGAGTTACTTGAGTTGTTCCCCGACACGCTGGCCTCGATGAAGCTGGCGGTGCCGGCAGAAGAAGCCAGCAACGCGCTGCCAGACCTCCTGGACGAGGTGCTGTGGAACGTCGGGCTGTACCTTCGGCTGCAGGACGCGGACGGCGGCATCGGCGGCGGCGTTGAATCCACGGGCCACCCGCGCTGGGGCGAGGCGTCCTGGCAGGAGACGCTCGCGGTCGGCGCGTTCAAAGCGGACATCGATAGCACCTACCAGTTCGCGGCCACAGCGGCACGGCTGGCGCGCGTGGCCGAGCCGTACGACTCGCAGCTCGCTGCGACCTATCTCGCCGCAGCGACACGCGCGTGGGACTGGGCACAGACGCATCACGAGCGGTTCCTCGCGGATGCACAGGACAAGGACGCGGCAGCCAAACAGTTCAGCACGGTCCGTCAACGCGCCGCCGTCGAGCTCTACCGCACCACAAGCGAGCAGGCGTATCACGAGGCGTTCCTCACGGCCAGCCCGCTCGCACAAGGCACGGGCGACCCCGACGAGTCCGCCTGCTTCGCGTACGCACGGCTGCCCCAGGGCATGGGCGATGAAGCGCTGAAAGCCACGGCGACCAAGGTGATCACCGACGCCGCCGACCGCGCGCTGGCGTTCGCGGCTGGCAACAGCTTCGGCATCGTCAACGCGATCCCCGACCTGCCCGTCATCGGCTTCGTCGCGTACTTCTCCGCGCCCGGCGTGCTCTCACAATCCGTGCCACGGGCGCATGCGTTGACAGGGGATGAGCGTTACCTTGCGGGCACCGTGCAGTCCGCCAACTTCTCCGCCGGCGCTAACCCCGACAATATGTCCTACACCACCGGCATCGGCTGGAACCCGCCCCGACGCGCCCTGCACATCGACAGCTGGATCACCGGACAGCCGGCCCCCGCGGGCATCACGGTCTACGGCCCGACCGACCCGGCCGAGAACTGGGGCTTCAACGACTGGATGCACATCTGGTTCCTCGGCAAACAGATGACACCCGACTCCCGCAGCTGGCCCGTGCAGGAGTCCTACGTCGATGCAGGCCTCTGGCCCTCGATGAACGAGTACACCGTCCACCAAACCCTCGCCCCCACCAGCTACACCTGGGGCTACCTCGCCGGCCGGGGCGAGTGACCGGGCTGCAGCGCACCGCGAAGCATCTTCAACATCGCGCGACTCGCCGGATGCGCAAGCGTCTTCATACGCCGCTTGCGCGCTTTGATGTCGCGGAACCGACGCATCGGACCGCTCCCTCACGGTCGCGGCTCGTTCTGCGTCATGCGTGACCAGCGCGGAAATACTGTCGAAACAAGGAAGATCCGGCTCGGGTCACAGCGGTTGGCCGGCGCGGATGGACTCGCGGTTGGCGGGACTTTTGGCGTCGCCGGTGAGGTCGGCGTTGGTCTTGAAACGTTCGAGGGCCTTCAGCAGCTGCTCGATCTGCATGATGGGCGACATGTTCATGAGACGACGGCGCAGCGCGGTGACGGTCTCGAGTTCTTTGGGCGGCATGAGCAGGTGCTCGTTACGCGTGCCCGAGGCGGCGAGGTCCATGGCGGGGAACAGGCGTTGCTCGGCGATCTTGCGGTCGAGGATGAGCTCCATGTTGCCGGTGCCCTTGA
>DAIOEG010000008.1:0-18666 GCA_036746415.1 Phycisphaera sp.
AGAGGTCCTGCCACTGCTTGACCATGCCCTGGAAGTCGTTGTTGAGGATGATGGTCTTGGCGGGGATCTTGTATTGGGCGGCGGTGGTCATCTCCATGCAGGTCATGCAGAAGCTGCCGTCGCCGTCGATGTTGACGACCTGGCGTGGCTTGCGTTTTTCCTGGGCGGCAAGGAGCAGTTCGCCGAGTTGCCCGCCGACCGAGCCGGGGACGCCGAAGCCCATGGTGCCCAGCCCGCCGGAGGTGAACCACTGTTTGGGCTGGGTGTACTGGTAGAACTGCGCGGCCCACATCTGGTGCTGGCCGACGCCTGTGGTGATGATGCCGTCCTCGCCGAGCTGTTGGTATAGCTCATCGATGACGGCCTGCGGCTTCAGGTGGAACTCGCGTTCATCGTGGTCGTAGCGGAACGGCTGATCTTTCTTCCACGCGGCGCACTGATCAAGCCAGGGCTTGCGGTCGATGGCCTTCAAGTGCGGCAGCAGCAGTTCGAGGTTCTTGCGTGCATCGCCTTCGACGCCGATGGTGACGGGGACGGCCTTGTTGATTTGCTCGGGCGCGATATCGAAGTGGATGAGGCCGCCGCGGCCCTCACGCTCGGCGGCGCGGGCTCCGGGGGCAAATGCGCTGATCTTGCCGGTGACGCGGTCGTCGAAGCGGGCACCGACGGAGATGATGACGTCGGCGTCGCGCATGGCCCAGTTGGCGTACGCGCTGCCGTGCATCCCGAGCATGTGGAGCGAGAGCGGGTCGGTCTCGGGGAACGCGCCCAGGCCTTGCAGCGTGGTGGTGACGGGGATGTTGGCTTTGCGGGCGCAGTCGGCAAGGACCTTGGAAGCACCCGACAGCACCGCGCCTTGGCCGACGTAGAAGACGGGCTTCTTCGCGCCGTTGATCATGTCGGCTGCGCGTTGGATCTCCGAGGAGGTGCCCGCCTCTCGGATGTGGTACCCGGGGAGGTGGACCTGGTCGAAGCAGGGGGTTTGGAGGACGGCTGCGGTGACGTCCTTGGGCAGGTCGACGAACACGGGGCCGGGGCGTCCGGTGGTGGCGACATGGAATGCGGTGTTGATGGCGCGTGGGATGTCTTCGACGCGTTTGACGAGGACGTTCCACTTGGTGCAGGGCCGGGTGATGCCGGTCATGTCGGCTTCCTGGAACGCGTCGGTGCCGATGGCTCCGGTGGCGACCTGGCCGGCGAAGACGATGATGGGCGTGCCGTCCATGAGTGCGTCCTGCATGGGCGTGACGGTGTTGGTCGCGCCGGGGCCGGAGGTCACGAGCACGATGCCGGGCTTGCCGGTGACGCGGGCGTAGCCTTCGGCCATGTGGCCGGCGCCTTGCTCGTGTCGGGAGAGGATGAACTTGAAGTGCTTGGATTCGTGGATGGCGTCAAACACGGGGAGGATGGCCCCGCCGGGGTAGCCGAAGATGCACTCGACGCCGTGCTCTTTCATCATGGCGTGAAAGATCTGGGCGCCGGTCATGCCGGTGTACTTGGTGGTCGGCGTGCCGTGGCCGACGGGCTCGACTTCGGCGGCGGTGAGGTGCTTGGGCTTGTGGAGCGGGTGCTGGGCGCGGGTGGTCATGGGTGTGCTCTTGGGGTTGGCTCACGTTCAGAGAACGTGGGCTTCGGTGGGCTGTGGTCCGCAGGCAAGGCGGACTTGGACAGGGTACAGGGATGTGGGTGAAAAAAATCGATGGCGAATCGATGCAGAGGGGTGTGCGGGTCAACCGCTCAGCTAACGGCGACCGGCAGGACCAAGGCGAGAAGTGAGACGCGGGCGTTCATCCACAAAATATAGGGTTGGACGGATCGAGGGTCAATAGGGTTGTTCAAAGGTGATCGCAAGCTCGGGCTCAGTGGGCCCGAGGTTCGGAGCCGATCGGTTGGTACGTCGTCATGTTCCGCGGGTCTTCCCAGCATTCGACGCGTGTGATGCGGACCCGGCCGTTTTCGTGGTCTTGCACGAGCTTGGAGAAAGTCTCGAAGACGTGCTGGGCGAGGGCTTCGCAGGAGGCGTTGTCGATCCAGTGGACCTTGAAGGCATCGGGGGCGGCGGCGAGCATCGCGTGGGCCAGCGGGTCGCTCGGGCTGAGGAGGATGGCGTGGTCGAGGTGTTCGTCGATCCAGTGTTTGAGGTAGTGGAGGTTGCCGAAGTCGACGACGAAGCCGTGCGGGTCGAGGTGATTGGAGGCGAAGGTGACGCGGAGGGTCCAGGAGTGGCCGTGGACAAAGCGACAGTGCCCATCGTGCAGGTGCTGACGGTGTGCGATGGGGATGTCTGGATAGGTCTTGGAGCAGGTGAGCATGGGGGGGAGTGGGGAGTGGGTGTTGGGGAGTGGTCGGGCTGGGGGAGTGGGGAGTGGGTGTTGGGGAGTGGTCTGCATCCATGCCACTCTGATTTCGGACCACTCCCCAACACCCACTCCCCACTCCCCTTTCTCACGGGATCCCCAGCAGCTTATGGGTCTGCAATGACAGCCGCCATTGCGGGTGTTGTCGGATGTATTGGAGGGTCTGCTCGGTGTGGAGTTGGGCGTGGGGGCCGTCCATGGGTTGGAGGTATCGGTGGGTGAAGCGGAGGTGTTGGACCTGGTCGGGCAGGAGCGTGGGTTGGGGGTAGACGAGTTTGAGTTCGTCGCCTTGGGTGAGGACCAGGGGCGCGTTGGCTTTGGGCGAGACGCAAACCCAGTCGACCCCCGGGACATGGGCGGGCATGGTGGGGAGTGGCCGGGTGCCGTTGGTCTCGATGGCGACTTCGAAGCGGTGTGCGTGCAGGGCGGTGATGAGCGGCGCATCGAGCTGCAGCAGCGGCTCGCCGCCGGTGCAGACGACCATCGGTCGGGCGTCGGCGTGGGCTGCGTTCTTCTGTAGCGCATCCCCGGAAGCCGCATCCCCGCCGGCGGTCATCGCGTCCCAGCAGTGTCGCACCGCGTCGGCTAGCGCCTCGGCCGAGTCGAACGTCCCGCCGCCGGGGCCATCGGTGCCCCAGAAGTTGGTATCGCAGAACTGACAGACCGCTTTCGCGCGGTCCTGCTCCCGCCCCGACCACAGGTTGCAGCCCGAGAACCGCAGGAACACCGCGGCGCGTCCTGCGTGATAACCCTCGCCCTGGAGGGTGGCGTAGACCTCTTTCACACGGTATGGCATCTCACGCAGCGTAGCGTTTGTGTGTTCCTGCATCCGCACCCGCGCCTCAACCTTGATCATGTATCGCCGGGTCGCGCAGCCCCGCCTCGGCAAAGCCGCGCAGGCGCAGCACACACGCATCGCAACGCCCGCACGCCCGGCCTGTCTCATCCGGGTCGTAGCACGTGTGCGTCAACGCGTAGTCCACGCCAAGTGCTGCGCCGGCCAGGATGATCTGCGCCTTGGTCATCGCGATCAGCGGCGTGTGCACCTTGAAACGATGCGCGACATCACCCTCGACACCCGCGCGTGTCGCAAGGTTTGCAAGGCTCTCGAACGCCGCGATGTACTCGGGCCGACAATCGGGGTACCCGCTGTAGTCCAGCGCGTTGACGCCGATGAACAGGTCATACGCGCCGATCGTCTCGGCAAACGCCAGCGCAAAGGACAGGAAGATCGTGTTGCGGGCCGGCACGTACGTCACCGGGATGCCCTGCGCCATCGCGTCCGTGGGCCGGTCTTTGGGCACCGCGATGTTCGCATCCGTGAGCGCCGACCCGCCGAAGAGCCCAAGGTCGATGTCCGCGATGCGGTGGTCCACAACGCCCGCCGACGCCGCGACCCGTCGGGCCGCGTCCAGCTCATACGTGTGCCGCTGCCCGTAACGGAAACTCAGGCAGTGACACGCAAAGCCCGCCCGCTGCGCCATCGCCAGCACCGTCGAAGAGTCCAGCCCCCCCGACAGCAGCACCACCGCCGACCGACCACGTTCGTGTTGTGTTTCAAGTGTCTTCACAGCCCAGCACTGTAAATCATCTTCGCCCCCACGCCGACGCTGAGTCCGCGAAGCGTCTGGTCCTCTGACACGGCTTCTCCCACACCCACCCCACACCCCGCTACCATCCCGCCCATGCCCGACCACACCCTCCTCGAATGTTTCCCCACCCCCGGCCCCACCCCCGGCCCAGGGCCGAGCCGACCCTTCACCATCGAGCACCTCGCCGAAGAGTTCACCAGCGTCTGCCCCAAGACCGGCCATCCCGACTTCGGCACCGTCACGCTCACCTACGTCCCCGCCGACCGCTGCGTCGAGCTCAAGTCACTCAAGATGTACTACCAGTCGTTCCGCAACGAAGGCATCTTCTACGAAGCCGTCACCAACAGGATCGCTGACGACCTCTGGGCCGCGATGCAGCCACGCTGGATGAAGGTCACCACCGACTGGAAAGGCCGGGGCGGCATCCGCTCGGTCATCACCGTCGAGATGGGCACCCGCTGATGCCCCATCTCGCGTGAA
This sequence comes from Phycisphaera sp., assembly GCA_036746415.1. GTDB lineage: Bacteria > Planctomycetota > Phycisphaerae > Phycisphaerales > Phycisphaeraceae > DAIOEG01. The sequence continues at coordinate 4,430 of DAIOEG010000008.1, forward strand.
GCCGTTGTCTCACAGCGCATCTTTCTCCATCGACGCCTTGGCGAACGCGCAGTAGTCCACGCTGTGGAACCCCGCAGGCCGGTGGTTGCCCGATCGGCCGATGCCGCCGAAGGCGAGCTTGCCCGATGCACCCGTCGTCGGCAGGTTCCAGTTGACGACACCCGCGCGCACCCCCGCGCAGAAGCGCTCCCACACCACGCGGTCCTTGCACAACAGCGACGCCGACAGGCCGTAACGTGTCCGGTTCGCCTCTCGCAGCGCCGACTCATAATCACGCACACGCACCACCACCGACAACGGCCCGAACGTCTCCTCATCCTCGAGGGCCACGCCCGTCGCGTCCAGCAACCCCGGCGACAGCATCGCGTCGTTATCACCTTGTTTTGCAAGGCGAACCAGCACGCCGCAGCCCGCGCCCATCATCCGCTCCTGCGACGCCTGCACCACCCGGCCCTGCTCCACGCTGATCACCGGGCCAAGCGCCGGCTCGGGCTCCGCATCGCCCGCGCCCACCGTCATCCTGCGCGCTTCCGACGCCAGCGCATCCACAAACGGCTGCGCCCACGGCCCGTCCGTCACCACGATCCTCCGAGCACACGTGCAACGCTGACCCGACGATGCAAACGCTGACAACGCAGCGACCTTCGCCGCAGCCGTGATGTCGCCCGGGTCGTGGACCACAAGCGCGTTGTTCCCGCCCATCTCAAGAGCCAGCAGCACCTCCGGCCGATCCGCCAAGCGACGCGACAACGCCTGCCCCGCGCGGTAGCTCCCCGTGAACAGCACCGCGGAGACTGCCGAGTGATCAACCACCGCCGTCGCGACTTCACGATCGCCCTGCACCACGTGCAGCAGCCCCGCAGGCAGGCCCGCATCGGCCCACAAGGACGCGTACAACGCGCCGCTGCCGGGTGTCTTCTCGCTGGGCTTGAACACCACGGCGTTGCCCGCGAGAAGCGCGGGCGCGACATGGCCGTTGGGCAGGTGCATCGGGAAGTTGAACGGCCCCAGCACCGCCACCACGCCCAGCGCGTCGTAACGCGTCGCCGTCACCGGCGAGCCCTCGCCGCGCCGCGTCGCGCAGCGCTGCGCCCACGCCTCCAGCGTCGTGTCGATCTTCGCTGGCAGCAGCTTCGCCTCGCCCAGCGCATCGCTGCGCGTCTTGCCCGTCTCCAGACGGATCATGTCGGCCAGCTCGACCACACGTGCCGACGCGGCTTCCTTGAAACGCTGCAACACCGCCGCCCGCTCAACGATCGGCAACAGCGACCACGCCGGCCAGGCCGACGCCGCCGACGCGATGGCCTGCGCGACCTGCTCCGCCGTTGCAGAATCGCCTTGCCACACGGTGTTTCCGTCCGCCGGGTTGATCGAACGCACTTGCGACATCGCACGCTCCTTCAGGTGTGACACTCACCGCAGCACGAGTCACGCGCTCACGCAATCGACAGCATCGCCTTGTACTCGGCGAAGCGTTGATCAAGCTCTGCTTGCGTCAGCTTCTTCAATCGCCCCACCGAGAAATCTTCAATGGTGTAGCTGGCAACGACCGTGCCGTGCGCGAGCGCACGCTTGAGGGCTGCGAAGTCATCCGCGCTGGCGTTGGTTGAAGACAAGTAACCCATGAACCCGCCGGCAAACGAGTCGCCCGCGCCGGTGGGGTCGATGACCTTGCGTGAAGGCATCGCGGGCAGCGACACCGTGCCGTGCCTGTGGTTCAACACCGCGCCGTGCTCGCCCTTCTTGACGACAACGAACTTCGGCCCCATCGCCAGCAGCGCATCGGCGGCGCGGACGGCATCGGTCTTGCCGGTGAGCAGCGTCGCTTCTTCATCGTTGATGATCAACCCATCGACGGCCTTGAGCACCTTCTCCAGTGCGTCACGCTGTGTGTTGATGTAGAAGTCGATCGTGTCCGCCACCACGAGCTTGCGCTTGGGGAACTGCTCCAGCAGCGCGAGCTGGTTGTCCGGGGCCGTCACCGCCAGGAAGATGTACGCGCTGTCCTGGTAAGCGGCGGGCACGGGCGGCAGCGCTTCAATGAGCACGTTGAGGTCGACGCTGATCGTGTCGCGCTTGTTCATGTTCTCGTGGTACTTGCCGTGCCAGCGGAACGTCTTGCTGCCCTTGCGGACCTCGAGGCCCGCGGTGTCCACGCCGAAGTGCTTGAACTCCTGAATGTAGTCGGGCGGGAAATCTTCGCCGACCGCGCCGACCAGCCGGACATCGCCGAAGTAGCTCGCGGCGGCACAGAAGTAGATGCTCGACCCGCCCAGTGCCTGGTCGGCCTTGCCCGTGGGCGTTTCTACGGTGTCGATGCCGATGCTGCCGGTGACGATGAGAGACATGCGGTTTTCCTCGTTGGATGTCAATGGGGGAGCGGGGAGTAGGGAGTCGGTGTTGGGGAGTGGTCTGCAGGCGGAGCGGAATGTACGCGAGTGGGCCTTGGGTTGCCTGTCTTTGTCAGACCACTCCCCAACACCCACTCCCCACTGCCTCTCAAGGCGTCATGCCTTCACGCCCGCAAGCACACACACGCGTTGCCACTGCGCCGCTGTGACGGGCTGCACGCTCAGTCGGCTGTTGTGGACGAGCACCATGTCTGCGAGGGCGGGGTCGCGTTTGATCGTGTCGAGCGTGACGGGCGTGGGCAGCGCTAGGACCGCTTGGATCGTCACCATGCCGAAGCCCTCTTTGCTCCGGCCGGTGTCGTCGGTGGGGTCGGGCTCGTGTTCCTTGGTGACGGTGACGATGCCGACGATGCGCTTCTGGTCGACCGAGTGGTAGAAGAACCCACGGTCGCCCTTGCGCATCTGTTTCATGCAGTTGTTGGCCTGGTGATTGCGTACGCCGGTCCACGTCGTGGACTTTTTCGGTGCAGCGCACTGGTCGTCCCACGACCACGTCTCCGGCTCCGACTTAAACAGCCAGTAGTTCATGTGGTTCAACATAACACCGCTGGAGAAGCCGGGGTTCACTGAACCCCGGCGTCCGTTGTGATCTTCAAACACGCATCGATCCGCCGCAGCACCTCATCACGCCCCAGCACCGCCAGCGTCGGCCCGATCTCGGGCGACACCGCCGACCCCGTGAGCGCCACACGCAACGGCTGCGCCACCGCGCCCATGTTCTTCGCCCCCGCCCCCGGAAGCGTCGGCCACAGCGCATCCAATGCCGCGTGGATGTGCTCGGCCTCAAACGGCTCCAGCAGCACGAGCGCATCTCGTACCGCCGACAACGCCTTCAGCCCCTCGCCCTCGTTCTTGGTCAGGTTCTTCTTCACCGCCTTGTCGTCATATTGACTCGGTGCCTCGAAGAAGAATCGGCCCGTAGTCGCCGGCTCGCTCAGAGTCCGGCTGCGCTGCTGGTACATCAGTGCAAAGGTATCGAAGTGCTCGCCCAGGGTTTCAAGTTGCGACGGTTGATACGCCGTGAAATGCTGTCGCAACAGCGATGCAAACGCTTCCGGGGGCATCGCGATCAGATCCGCCTGGTTAAACGCCGCGAGCTTCTCACGGTCAAACGTGCTGTTGGCCTTGTTGATGCGGTCGAGCGAGAACTTCTCAACCAGCGTGTCCCGCGAGAAGCGTTCGAGGTCGTGGCCGGGGTTCCAGCCGAGCAGCGCGATGTAGTTGCAGATGGCATCGGGCAGGTAGCCGCTCTTGCGGAAGTCGGCGACCTCGATCTCGGGTAGTTGGATGCCCAAGGCCTGTGCAATTTTGACTGCCCCGTCTTCATCACCTGAGAGTGCAGCGGAAGCCAGAATTGCTTCCATATTGGCTTCGCTGCTCGATACTTCTTTGATGGATAGACGCGAGCCATGCATCTCAGCCCATTCAACACCGGATGCAATCTGTGTTTTTGCTCGTTGAAGGATTGCCTTGGCCTTGTCGCGTTTGCTCATCTTCGACCCGCCGGGGTTCATGATGCTCGGCAGGTGGACCCACGCGGGGCGGGCCCAGCCGAGCGCATCGCACAGCGCGGCGTGCTTGGCCGTGTTGGTCAGGTGTTCCTGCCCGCGGATGACGTGGGAGGTGGCGAAGTCGTGGTCATCCACGACGACGGCCAGGTGGAACGTGGGCATGTGCCCGCCGGCCTCGCCTTTGCGGATGATGAAGTCTTCGCAGTCCGGGCCGGGGACGGTGATGGTTCCGTAGACCGCGTCGTCGAAGGTGGTGGCCGTGCCGTGGCGGAAGCGGACGGCATCGCCGTCTGCGTAGGCCTTGCCAGCATCGAGCAGTTGCTGAACGACGTCGTTGTATCGATCGAGTCGCTGCGACTGCCGGGGCACGGTGTCGTTGTCCCAGTCCAGGCCGAGCCAGCGCAGGTCGTCCATGATGCGCGTGGCCGAGGCCTCGGACGAGCGGGCGAGGTCCGTGTCTTCGAAGCGCAGGAGGAACTTGCCGGCGTGGTGACGCGCGAAGGCCCAGGCGAACAGGGCGGTGCGCGCCCCGCCGATGTGCAGCTCGCCGGTGGGTGAGGGGGCGAAGCGCGTGACGATCGGTGTGGTGGTCTGGGCCTGCATGGGGCGGTGATCGTACCGCGTCGGTCGAGGCAACGGCTACGCCCGGCCGAGGATGTGCAGCAGCGTCGTGCTCACATCCGCAAACGCGATCGGTCCGATGGGCTGGTCGATCGGGACGCTGGCGGACTGCGTGTACTCGCCGGCCTGCGGCTCGCGGAAGACCAGAAGCGCCGGCGTTCCCAGGTCGATGATCCAGTACTCGGCGATGCCCGCGGCGGCGTAGGCGCGTTTCTTTCGCCCCAGATCGTGAGCGAGTGAAGTGTCGGCCACTTCGATGATCCAGAGGATGTCGGCCGGGCCCGGGTGCGCGTTTCGGTAGAAGTCATCACGCGGACGAAGCACCGCGAGGTCGGGCTCGGGAGCATCGTGATCGTTGAGCATCACGGTCGCCTGCGTGTGGACGATGGCTCTGCGCCGCAGCGACGATTGCAGCCAGTCCGAAAGCCAGTTGAGAGTTGCGGCGTGTTGAAATCCAACCGGTGACATTGTGCAGAGTTCTCCGTCCAGCAACTCAACCGGGTCGTCTTCGTGCAGGATGCCGACCTCCGCGAGCTTCAGAAAATCGCGGGCCGTGAGCTTCCACGGTGAGCCGGCAAGCCGGGGCACCGAGTAGGGTCGCAGAGGCGGGTCCGTTGCCGATTGCATGATGGATGAATCATACACCGCAGCCGCCATCAACCGATATCCTGCCACGCATGAGTTCCCACGACCCCACTGCTTCCAGTCCCGACGACAACGCCGCGCCCGCCCGCCGGGACTTCATCCGTGAAGCCGTCGCCAGCGACCTCGCAGCCGGCCGGTTTTCGCAGGTCATCACGCGCTTCCCGCCCGAGCCCAACGGCTACCTGCACATCGGCCACGCCAAGGCCATCTGCATCGACTTCGGTGTCGCACGCGACTTCAACGGCTCCACCAACCTGCGCTTCGACGACACCAACCCCACCAAGGAAGAACAGGAATACATCGACGCCATCCGCGACGACATCCGCTGGCTGGGCTTTACGCCCGACCGCGAGTGCTATGCCAGCGACTACTTCGAGCAGCTCTACCAGTGGGCCGAGAAACTCATCCACGACGGCCTGGCCTACGTCGATGAGCAGACGCCCGAGCAGATCAGCGCCAACCGCGGCAGCACCAGCCAGCCCGGCAAGCCCTCGCCCTACCGAGACCGACCCGCTCACGAGTCGCTCGCACTCTTTCAACGCATGCGCGTCGGCGAGTTCCCCGATGGCAAGATGGTGCTGCGCGCCAAGATCGACATGAGCGCGCCCAATATCAACCTCCGCGACCCCGTCCTCTACCGCATCCTCCACGCGCACCACCCACGCACCGGCAACGCCTGGTGCCTCTACCCGATGTACGACTACGCACACGGCCAGTCGGACTCCATCGAACGCATCTCCCACTCGCTCTGCTCGCTGGAGTTCGAGGACCACCGCCCGCTCTACGAATGGTTCATCGAGAAGCTCGGCATCTTCCCCTCACGACAGATCGAGTTCGCTCGCCTGGAGTTCACGCACATCATCACCAGCAAGCGACGCCTCAAAGCGCTTATCGATGAGAAGCTCGTCACCGGCTGGGACGACCCGCGCCTGCCCACGCTGCGCGGCATGCGACGACGGGGCTACCTGCCCGAGGGCATCCGTAACTGCGTCGAAGAAGTCGGCGTGACCAAGTTTAAAGGCCGGACCGAGATCGAGCTGTTCGAGTTCCACCAAAGGCAGGTGCTGAACAAGGTCGCGCAGCGGCGCATGGCCGTGCTCGACCCGGTGAAGCTGGTGATCACCAACTGGGCCGAGCACCACGGCGGGGATGCGGGTGCAGTTGAGATGCGCATGGCTGACAACAACCCGGAAGATGCTGGCGCTGGCAGCCGTGAGGTCCCGTTCACGGGCGAGCTGTTCATCGAGCGTGACGACTTCATGATCGACCCGCCGAAGAAGTTTTTCCGTCTGGGCCCCGGCCGTGAGGTCCGGCTGCGCTTCGGTTTCTTCGTGCTTTGCAGCGGTTACAAGACCGATGACGCGGGCAACGTCACGCAGATCGATTGCACGTACGACCCCGCCACCGCCGGCGGCGAGTCGCCCGATGGCCGGAAGGTCAAGGGCACGATCCACTGGGTCAGCGCGACGCACGGCATCGACGCGGAGGTGCGTCTGTACGACAAGCTGTTCAGCACCGCCGACCCCGATGAGGGTGGAAACGACACGCTCCCGAGAGACTGGCGCAGCAACATTAACCCCGACTCGCTGCGCGTCGTGACAGGCAAGGTCGAGCCCGCGCTGGCCAGCGCAGCACCCGGCGAGCCGTTGCAGTTCGAACGCCTTGCTTACTTCACAGCCGATCAGGACTCGACGCCGCAGAGGCCCGTGTTCAACCGCACGGTGACGCTCAAAGGCGCGTGGGCGAAAGAAAGCAAGTAATCGTGCAAAACCCCCCACCCGAGGGGAGGGGGGTTTTGATGAGACAGGTCAGCGTTGTTGCAACGTCTGATCGATCTTGCGCAGCTCCTCGGTGAACTTGCCAAGTTCCTTTGTGAGCAGGTCGATCTGCTGGCGGGTCTTGGAGACGGCCTGCTTGTGTTGCTCGGTGATCTGGCTGATGTAGGTCTGGTGGGCGCTCGTGCTGATCTGTCGGCGTTTGCGGGCGGACTCGGCTTCGAGGAGCTGTTTCTTTTTCTGCTCGTCGAGTTGTTCGATGTGCAGCCGGGCTGCTTTGAGGTGCGTTTCGATCTGGGCGACGGCCGTCTTGAGCTGCGCGACGACGGGAGCGAGGGCCTGCGTGTTGCGCACGCGCACGGCCTCATCGACTTTGTGGTTGATCTGTTCAACCGCGCGGGCCCGCAGCGCGTGGTTGCGGTTGAGCATGTCGTGCCAGGGCGTGTCGCTGAGGCGGTGCCACTTGTCGAGGCCCAGCGCCCCCGGAAGCTGATCGATGTTGTCCACGATGGCGACGGCCAGGCCGTGTTGCACGGCTTCGTCGGCGGTGAGCGTGAGCACCTCGCCGGGCTTCTTGATCGTGGTGCCTCTGGGCGATCGTTTGTCGGGCTTGACGATGCGCGGGCCGTCGGTGGTGGGGATGGAGAGCAGTTCCATCGCGGGGTCGCACATGCCCATGAGTAGCAATGGCTCGTGGCCGGCGGCCTCGGCGATGCTGCGCAGGTCGGAGCGGAACGCGGACTGGAACTTCTCTTCGATCACCTGCGGCGTGCCATCTGGGCCAAGCTGATAGGGGACTGCTGCGCCGATGCTCGCGCCGCGCTGCATGATGATCCTGTCACACGCGATGGAGATCACCGCGCCGGCCGACATCGCCTCGCGCACGTACGCAACGGTGATGAGGTCGGGGTGCTCAGCGCGCAATGCCTGCAATGCTTCGACGATTTCGAACATGTCGCCGATGGACCCGCCGGGGCTGTCGACGACGAGGATGAGGTACGCGGGTTTCTCGCGCATCGCCTCGGGCAGCGTGCGCTTGAATGCCTCGCCGGTGACGACCTTGTCGGCGTCGAGCAGGAGCCCGATCGCGCCTTCGATGGGCAGGTACACCAGGCCCGGCCCCTCGCGCAGCGGGACGTTGAGTGACGCAACCTGCGCGCGGTCGAATCGCATGTTCATGGTCGCGCCGAAGCGGTTGACCTCGAAGAGCACCTGCGCATCGGTCTGCTCGATCAGCCGGCCATCAAACTTTCGTCCGTCGCGCAGCACGATCGTGTCGGCCGACGCGCAGACGCTCGAGACGCTCAAAGCTGCGAGGACACACGCAAGGCCCGGAGGGGGTCGTTTCATCGTTGTGCAATATCGGCAGGCGAGACCGCTGCTTTGCGTGATGGCGTAGTGTCCGCGAGCGGTCGTGCTGGCCGGGCCCACACACGCGTCACAGGCGTCAGGACCGCACATCACCGCGCTTGCATGATTGGTTTATGTTTGGTATGGTTCGAGCGTGGCAATAACGGACGAAGACGAGTACGACGTGGACCCGATCGAGCCGGTTGAACGGGCGTACCGGGACGCGTTGCCCGAGGGGCCCGGCCACCGCCGGGGCGCGGGGCTGAACCCGGGGAACCGCTTTGAGTCGCAGCGGGTGCACGTGCTTGGGGAGCACCTGGACCAGCGTGTGTTGGAGCGTGCGTGGGAGGGCGAGGACCCCGCGACGCGCAAGCCGGTGCGGGTGCCGCTCACGGTGTTTGCGGACAAGACGCAGACGATCATCAACCGGGTGAGTCGTTTGTCGGACGTGCCGTTTGACTGGACGGTGAACCCGTACCGGGGTTGCGAGCACGGGTGCATTTATTGTTTCGCTCGGCCGTACCACGAGTATTTGGGCTTCTCGATGGGCATGGATTTTGAGACCAAGCTGGTGGCCAAGCACGATGCGCCCGAGTTGCTGAAGAGGGAGTTGGCGTCGCCGCGTTGGTCGGGCGAGCCGATCGTGATGTCGGCGATCACGGACATCTATCAGCCCATCGAGAAGGAGCTGGAGATCAGTCGGCGGTGCCTGGAGGTGATGGCGGGTTGCTGGCAGCCGGTGAGCACGATGACCAAGAACACGATGGTGCTGCGTGACACGGATCTGTGGTCGAAGCTGGCGTCGCGCAGCGCGGGGCGTGTGACGGTGACGCTGGTGACGCTGGACGCGGAGCTGGCGTGCAAACTCGAGCCGCGTGCGTCGCCGCCGGTCGCTCGGTTGCGGGTGATCCGTGAGTTGGTGTCGGCGGGCGTGCCGGTGAGTGTGAACATCGCGCCGGTGATCCCGGGGCTGACCGACACGGAGGTGCCCGCGATTTTGGAGGCCGTGGCCGAGGCGGGTGCGACGCGGGTGGCGTGGGTGCTGCTGCGCTTGCCGTACCAGTTGAAGGACTTGTTTCTGGACTGGCTGCAGCGCGAGGTGCACCCGGACCGGGCGCGGAAGGTCGAGTCGCTGATCCGTCAGATGCGTGGCGGGAAGCTGTACGACGCGGGGCGGTCTCGCCGGGGTCAGACGCGGATCGATGATGCGACGTCGCACACGGTTGCGACGCGCGAGACCGGGGCGGACCTCCGCCGTGCGCAGTTGGAGCTCGAGGCGCGGGGTTCAACGGGTCACCCCGGCTTGTACGTTTCCGGTGGCGGGGGCCCTTCCGGTGGCGGGGGCGGGGGTGGTGCGGGGCATGATCGTCGCCGTGGCGAGGGGCGCTATGCCGAGCAGTTGAAGCAGGTGTTCGATGTGTATTGCCGCAAGCACGGCCTGAACCGCGACATCCGGCCTCTCTCAAGCGCGCAGTTCCGCCGACCGTCGTTGCACGGTCAGATGGGGCTGTTCAGCGGATGAAGCGGAATGCACGCGCGTCACATGTGTTCGGGCGTGCGGCGGCACCTTGTGCGAGACCCGGGTCATCAACATCGCAACAACGGATGCTTCTCGCACCAACCGGCGAGTCAACTCGCCAGCGACGCGGGGGGAGTTGTTCTCATCCGCGTCCACCCGCGGTTCCAACCCTGCTCACGACACATGAGACCTCACGTCGCATCTTCCGGCCGCTGTGCCGCCCGTTCTGCCGTTCCGGCAGCGGGGCGCTATTGGCACTGCCTGCATCGGGCCGATAAAGGCGGGGATCGGCCCGGCGAACGCCGGAGAGTCGCTTCGGCTGGCACCGCGATTGCACCAGAACCAGTCGACGTGCAGCGGGACATGAAAACAGGCCAAAACCTCCTCCCAAACCAAACCCCAGCTCAACCGGCTGCGTAGAATCTAGTGACACGCCGGCCCCACGATCTCCCAAACCTCTCACACAAGAGACACCATGTTTGAACGATTCACAGACCGTGCCCGAAAAGTGATGGCCCTGGCAAACCAGGAAGCCCAACGCTTCAACCACGAATACATCGGCACCGAACACGTCCTGCTCGGCCTCGTCAAAGAGGGCTCGGGGGTCGGCGCCAACGTCCTCAAAAACATGGACGTGGACCTCCGCAAAGTCCGACTCGAAGTCGAAAAGCTCGTGAAGTCCGGCCCCGACATGGTCACCATGGGCAAGCTCCCCCAGACCCCGCGGGCGAAGAAAGTCATTGAGTACGCCATCGAAGAGGCACGCTCACTCAACCACAACTACGTCGGCACGGAGCACCTGCTCCTGGGCCTGCTCCGCGAGCATGAGGGCGTCGCCGCGCAGGTCCTCATGAACCTTGGCCTCAAACTTGAAGAAGTCCGCGAGGAGGTGCTGAACCTTCTGGGTGCGGGCGTCGACCCCGAAGAGCAGACCAGCGGCAGCAACCCCGCCGCCGGCTCCAGCGAAGAGGGCAAGCAGCAGGGCAAGGGCGGCAAGAGCAAGACCCCCGCGCTCGACTCGTTCGGTCGGGACCTCACCGAGATGGCCAAGGAAGGCACGCTTGACCCGGTCATCGGCCGGGCAAACGAGATCGAACGCCTCGTGCAGATCCTTTGCCGACGCACGAAGAACAACCCCGTGCTCCTGGGCGAAGCCGGCGTGGGCAAGACCGCGATCGTCGAGGGCCTGGCCCAGCGGATCATCAACGTCGAGGTTCCCGAGATCCTGCACGACCGCCGGATCGTCGTGCTCGACCTGGCGATGATGGTCGCGGGCACCAAGTACCGCGGGCAATTTGAAGAGCGCATCAAGGCCGTCATGAATGAAGTGCGACGCGCAAAGAACGTGCTGCTATTCATCGACGAGCTGCACACGCTGGTCGGCGCCGGCGGCGCCGAGGGCGCGATCGATGCGAGCAACGTGCTCAAGCCCGCGCTCTCGCGTGGGGAGATCCAGTGCATCGGTGCCACCACGCTCGACGAGTACCGCAAGTACATCGAGAAGGACGGCGCGCTCGAACGACGCTTCCAGACCATCATGGTCAACCCGCCCAACCGCAACGACACCATCCAGATCCTGAAGGGCCTGCGCGACAAGTACGAGGCCCACCACCGCGTGCAGTTCACCGACGGCGCGGTCGAGGCGGCGGTGGACATGAGCAACCGCTACATCACTGCCCGCGTGCAGCCCGACAAGTCGATCGACGTGATCGACGAAGCGGGTGCGCGCGTCCGGTTGAAGTCGATGAGCAAGCCGCCGAATCTCGCGGAGATCGAAGAGCAGATCGAGCGTCTCACGATCGAGAAGGAAGAGGCCGTCAAGGCCGCTGACTACGAGAAGGCCGCCGACCTGCGTGACAAGGCCGAGTCGCTGCGTCGTGAGAAGGACGAGGTCCAGCGGCAGTGGCGGGCACGTGCGTCGGAGATCGACGGCGTGGTCAATGAGGAAGTGATTGCCGAGGTCGTCAGCAAGATGACCGGCGTGCCGCTCACTCGGCTTGAGAAGGCCGAGACCGAGCGTCTGCTCAAGCTCGAGGAAGAGCTGCACAAGACGGTTGTTTCGCAGGACGAGGCGATCAAGTCGCTGGCGCGTGCGATCCGCCGGGCGCGGTCGGGCCTCAAGGACCCGCGTCGGCCGATGGGCAGCTTCATCTTCGTCGGGCCTTCGGGCGTGGGCAAGACGTTGCTGGCCAAGTCGCTCGCCGAGTTCATGTTCGGCGACGCCGAGGCGCTCATCCGCATCGACATGTCCGAGTACATGGAGAAGCACAACGTGTCCCGCCTCATCGGCGCGCCTCCCGGCTACGTCGGCTACGAAGAGGGCGGCCAGCTCACCGAGCAGATTCGTCGTCGGCCGTACGCCGTCGTGTTGCTCGATGAGATCGAGAAGGCACACCCCGACGTGTTCAACACACTGCTGCAAGTCATGGAAGAAGGCCAGCTCACCGACTCGTTCGGCAGGCACGTCGACTTCCGCAACGTCGTTCTGATCATGACCTCCAACATCGGAGCCGACATGATCAAGAACAAGGGCGGCTTCGGCTTCGCCAAGCGCGACGATGAGGCGGACTACGGCAAGATCAAGACGACGCTTCAAAGCGAGATCGAGCGTTACTTCCGCCCCGAGTTCATCAACCGACTCGACGAGGTCATCATCTTCCGCCCGCTCAGCCGAGAGCAGCTCACACTGATCGTCGAGTACGAGCTGAAGAAGGTGTTCAAGCGCCTCGAAGAACGCAACATGGCTCTCATGGTGGACACCGCCGCCAAAGACCTCTTGATCGAGAAGGGCTACAATCCCGACTTCGGAGCCAGGCCTCTGCGTCGTGCGATCGAGCAGCTGGTTGAAGACCCGCTCAGCGACATGATCCTGCGAGATGAGGTCAAGGACGGTCAGGTCATCAAGGCCACGCGTCTGGAAGGCGAAGACCGCCTGAGCTTCACCGCCGAGGACAAGCCCGCCGATGAGCCGCAGGCCGAGCCGACCGGTGCGGGTGCACAGAGCACCTGAGTGTGCATTGTCTGTTATTGCGAACGATGCAAGCCCCGCCCCGTGGTGGGGTTTTTTATTGGCGGGTGGGCCTGACCCGATGAGGCATCGTGCCCAAGCGGCGGGTCGATTCGACCGATGTAAGAGGTGGAATTCAGCAAGCCCTCGTTGACGAGCGTCGTCACGGGGTGAGTACTGCTGCCGGGTTTGAGGGGGTTAGTAGGCCGATGAATCAGGAAATGGTCGATCGCGTGCTGGCCTCGGAGCGACTCCCGTCGCTGCCGGCGATCGCGTTGGAAGTGGTGGAGCTGGTCAAGGACGCCGACGCCGATCTCAAGCAGATCGCCGCGACGATCCAGAACGACCCCGCGCTTGCAAGCAAGATCTTAAAGACGGTCAACTCGAGCTTCTACGGCCAGGCGTACTCGATCTCAACGATCAGCCACGCGCTGGTCGTGCTGGGGCTCAAGGCCGTCAAGACCCTGGCGCTTGGGTTCTCGCTGGTCAACAACCTCAAGGACCACGGCGCGACCGAGCTGGACTCCCACGGCAACCCGATCGACAGGGGCTTCGACCACTATGCGTTCTGGCGTCGGTCGCTGCTGACCGCGACAGCCGCGAAGCTCATGGGCGAGAAGCTGCACCTGGAGGAAACCGAAGAGGCGTTCCTCGGCGGTCTGCTGCAGGACCTGGGCATGCTGGCGATGAACCAGACCCTCGGGGCCGACTACGCCGACATCCTGAAGGAAGTCGGGCACGACCACTCGGCCCTGCGTGAGGTGGAGCAGACGTACCTGGACACGACGCACGCGGAGCTTGGTGCGTTGCTGGCGGACCGTTGGAAGCTGCCCAAGGCGCTGATCAACGCGGTGCGCTACCACGAGACGCCCGAGGAGGCCGGCATCGACTGCCGTAAACTCGCGCGGACCGTGGCACTGGGCAACGCGGCGGCCGAGGTGTTCATGGTGAGCGCATGGGCGACGGATGAACGCCCCGGCGCGGCACTCGAGATCTACCTGATGCGCGCAAAGGACTGGTTCAACTGGGCCCCCGACGTGGCGGAGCCGTTGTTGAAAGAGATCCACGCGCAGGCCCGACAGATGCAGCGGTTATTCGAGCTGCCCACGGGCGACCTTGGCAACGTCGACCAGGTGCTGGCCAAGGCGAACGACGCGTTGATGCAGCTCACGATGCAGGCGCAGATGGAATCAAACCGGCTGCAGCAGGAAGCCGCGAACCTCGAACGCGCCAACACACAGCTGACCGAAGAGGTCTACACCGATGCGCTCACGCGCGCCGCCAACCGCCGCAAGTTCAACGAGTACCTCCGCGAGCAATACGACAAGGCCGGCCCGCAGAGCCCGCTCTGCGTCCTGTTCCTCGACGCCGACCACTTCAAGAACTTCAACGACACCT
>DAIOEG010000009.1:0-18600 GCA_036746415.1 Phycisphaera sp.
GCGTCGGGGGTGATGCTCGCGGAGGTGCCTGTTCAAGGACCGGGTGAAAAGGTTGCGTGAGCGGGCTTGGCGTGGTGGCGGACGTGGTTACAATCCTGCCCCCGTGACGTGAACGCCTTGTGCCATTTGGGCGTAGGGTTGATGTTGCAGGGTCGATCGGCGACGTGCTGTTGCCGGATCGCACACACTCAAGATTTGGGAGAGGTGATATGAGCCGACCGGACCAAGCTGGGACGAGCCGAGGACATCAGACCGGCCGGGTTGTGAAAGCGTTGACGTTGCCGTGCGGGCTGCTGCTGTGCCTCTTGGTGCTCTGGCTTTCGGCCCCGGTCGCGATCGGTGAGGAGCCAGCGGACGTGTTCTTCGATCGCGTGGCTGCGGAAGCGCGAGCCATCGCCGAGCAGCCGTTCCAAGCCCCCCCGCCACCGCCCAAGGCGCTCATGGAAGCGACGCAGGACCCGACGCGCGCCGCGATCTTTCGCATGGAGCGGACAATCTGGGGCGACGAGACGGGCTCTGCGTTTCGCGCTCGCTTCTTCCATCGTGGCCAGTGGTTTCAAGAGCCGGTCGAGATGGTGGAGATCGTCGACGGCGTCGAGAAGCCGTTCGAATATGATCCGACACTGTTTGACACGCAGGCGGCGGGCCTGGACCCCTCGACGCTGCCCAAGGACCTTGGGTACGCGGGGATGACGTTGTATTTCCGCGGGCCGGGGATGAATGCGTTCCAGGAGAAGTTCAGCTTCTTGGGTGCTTCGTATTTCCGAGCCGTCGGGGTGAACCACCACTGGGGCAGCTCGGGCCGGGGGCTGTCGATCGACACCGCGATCGAGGGCAAGTCGGAAGAGTTCCCCCGGTTCCAGAAGTACTGGCTGGTCCGGCCGCGTCCCGAGGACACGACCATGACGGTGTACGCCATCCTCAACGGCCCCGCCGTCACCGGCGCGTACCGCTTCATCCTCAAACCCGGCGAGAAGACGACCATGGACGTCAAGCTCGCGCTGTTCTTCCGGCACGAAGTCGAGAAGCTCGGCATCGCGCCGATGACCAGCATGTTCCTCTTCGGTGAAGAAGAGCCCGGACGCGTGGGCGACTGGAGGCCCGAGGTGCACGATGCGGACGGCCTGCTCATCGTCACCCGCGAAGGCGAGCACGTCTGGCGGCCGCTCGACAACCCCGGCTGGACCCGCACGTCGCAGATGCCCTACACCAACCCGATCGGCTTTGGCCTCATCCAGCGCGACCGCGACTTCAGGCACTATCAGGACCTGCAGAAAGAGTTCGAACGCCGGCCGAGCGTGTGGGTCCAGACACTTGGCGATTGGGGACGCGGGCACGTCGAGCTGGTCGAGTTCCACTCGGGCGATGAAGACTTCGACAACATCGCGGGCTATTGGGTCCCCGACGACTCGGAGAAGACGCAGCCCGGAGCGCGCTACGACCTCGCGTATCGCTTGTGGTTCTGCGACGACGAGCCGCCGATCCCCTCGGCCGGGCGATGGATGACGACGTGGCGCGGCTTCCCCGAAGCGATGCACCCCTCGCGTCGCAACGATAAGGCGCTGCGCTTTGTGCTCGAAGCCAAGGGCGGCTCGCTCGACACCCTCGCGCCCGAACGGCCCGAGGCCGTCATCACCGCACAGAACGGTACGCTGTTGGGCACGCCCGCCGTGGTCCGCAATGAAGCGATGGGCACCTGGCGCGTGACCTTCGACGTCAAACCGGATGCGGAACCGATCGAGCTGCGCGCCTTCTTGAAGCACGGTGAGAACGTGCTCACGGAGACCTGGCTCTACCGCTGGGACTGGGGCGCACCATAACGCGCCGACCACCATCGAAGCCCACGCTGCGCTGTCCGAAAGCTGCATGGGCTCAACGCCTCCCTCACCTCTGATCATGCCTCCGTACAGACCCTTGCCACACGCTTCAACGTGTCGATAAGATGCGCGTGACCGAGACCCGCCGACGCGCGGTGACCCACAACGATGGCAACTGATACCCCTGACCATCTCAGCACGCCGACGCCCGCCGTCAAAAACCGGCTCGCGTCCTACCTCCTCGCGATCGGCGTGCAGAGCAGCGGTGCGCAGGACCAGCTCATCGCCGCGCTCGAGCAGGTCGCACAAGGTGAAGCCAACACCGGCCCGGGCCTCGAAACTCTGGGCATTGCCAACACGCTGGGCTGGCTCGACACCTGGCAGCAGCGCATCGCCGAGCGTGTCGCCCAGCCCACGACGCCTCACGATGAACTGTCGCCGAGTCACGCCGACTCCGCCCGCGCTGCCGTGCGTCAGTGGTTGAACGCGCACTGGGGCCGGCTGTTGTCGATCTATCCCCAAGCCCCCGCCGATGCGCACGCCGAGGCCGCACTCGTCGCGCACATCAGGGCCGAGCTGCCGACGACCGCGTACCCGCCCGTGCCCCTGGCCCACCCGCAGGACATGCCGCGCCAGCCGCTGGGCAACCTGCCCGCCGTGCTGCGCAGCGAGTTCTGGGGCGGCACGTACCGCTGGATCTTGCCACTGAAGTACCGCCAGCAGCGAGACCGCCTCAACCTTGAAGCGACCAAGATGACCACCGGCTGATCGATCGACCGCTTGTGCATCGCGCCAACACCTCGACCATGACACCGACCTTTCAGCACGCTTCGACCGTTGCTCCCGCCGAGGTCTACATCATCGCCGAGATCGGCGTGAATCACGACGGCCAGACACAGCGCGCGGCCGACCTGATCGACGCCGCCGCCCGCGCAGGCGCCAACGCCGTCAAGTTTCAATCCTTCACGCCAGCGCGTCTGCTCTCGCTGGACGCGATGCTCGCCGCGTATCAATCGCACGATGACGCGACAGCAGACCCCGCTGCGCAACGATGGAACACAGCCGATGAACTGCTAGGCCCGCTGGCATTAAGCATCGACCAGCTGGGTGCGCTCGCCGAACGTGCCCACGCGCTGGGGCTTCATTGTGTCGTCACGCCTTTCACGCCTGCGGATGCAGCGGACCTTGCATCACTGACCATCGACGCGGTGAAGATCGCCTCGCCCGACGCCGTGCACACCCCCCTGCTCGACGCCGCGGCTGCGCTGGGTCTGCCGATGCTGATCTCCACCGGCACGTGCGACCTCGATGAGCTCGCCGACGCCGCGATGTTTTCATTGCAAACCCGTGGGGCGTTGCTGCACTGCGTCTCCAGCTACCCCACGCCGCAGACGCTCGCCGCGCTTGGGGGGATCCACGCCCTGCGGCTCGCCTTCCCCGACCTGCCCATCGGTTACTCCGACCACACGCCCGACACCGACACCGCCGCCCTCGCGGTCGCCGCCGGCGCTTGCATCCTTGAAAAGCACCTCACCCACAACCGCCGCGCCCCCGGCCCCGACCACGCCGCCTCGCTCGAGCCCGACGCCTTTGCCCGCTACGTCGCCGCCGCCCGCCACGCCGCGCACGCCCTGGGCCCGTGCGTCAAACGCTGCTCCCCCGCCGAGCGCGATGTCCGCACCGTCTCCCGCCAGTCCGTGACCACGACCCGCGACCTCCCCGCCAGCCACACGCTCACCGGAAACGACCTCACCACCAAACGCCCGGGCACCGGCATCCCCGCCGCGCAACTCACCCGCGTCCTCGGCCAAACCACCACCCGACCCTTGCAAGCCAACCGCGTGCTGATGCCCAGCGATATCAAACGCGTCTGAAACGCACCGCATCGACTCATGTCCCTCGCCGCGACCTGACAGGTCGCGGGCTGTGAAATGTTCATTTGCGGGATCCCTTGTTCTTTTGGGCTTCACAAGACGCGTGCTGTCAGCGCACGCCTTCAGAGCAACACGACCCGCCACCACAGCACGATGATGTCGAGCGCGTCGCGGTGACATCGATGCTGGTGACAAGGTCGGCGATGTCCGTGCCCGCCGGCAGCGACTCGGCGATGCGAGCGTAGAGCGGGTCTTTGAAGCTGCGCAGCGCAGCGATGTATTCGGGCTTGGGCTTAAGCGACTCGACCACGAGGCCCGCGTCGAGGATCGCCTGCCGGTATTCATCGACGAGGACCGCGCCAGCAACGCAGCCGATCATCGCCGCGACCTCGTGCTTCACCGACTCGGGTAACGGCTGGAGCAACGCCATATCGGAAACAGCAACCCGCCCGCCGGGCTTGAGCACCCGCGCGATCTCACGCCAGACCTGCGGCTTGTCGGGGCTGAGGTTCAGCACACAGTTGGAGATGATGACATCGACGCTGGCGTCCGCGAGCGGAAGGTGCTCGATCTCGCCGAGGCGGAACTCGACGTTGCCCAGGCCCGTCTGCGTCTGATACGCGGCGATGTTGCGTCGGGCCTTGACGACCATGTCGGGCGTCATGTCGATGCCGATGACCTTTCCGGTGGGCCCGACCTTGGGGCCCGCGAGGAAGCAGTCGAACCCGCCGCCGCTGCCCAGGTCGACGACGACCTCGCCGGGCTGGAGCGCCGCGATGGCCGTGGGGTTGCCACAGGACAGGCCCATGTTCGCGCCTTGTGGCAGCGCTGCGACCTGCTCGGCCGAGTACCCGATCTGCTCTGCGAGCTGTTGAGCCGACCACCCCGCATCGCCGCCGCAGCAGCCCGCGCTCGTGGCAGTAGGCCCGCAGCACCCGCCGACCTGCGCGGGCTGGTTGCCGTACGCGGCGCTCAAGTGGCCCTCATTGGCGATCTTGGCGTAGCCGGCCCGGACGACCTCGCGGACATCAACATCACCGGGCATCTCAACTTCAGCACCGATGGTGATGCCGATGGGGTCTGCCGACGCGTTGCGGAGTTGCGTGGAGGCGTTGCCGCCGCAGCAGGATGCGTTCTGATTGGACATGGTGTGGTTCCCTTTCGTGTGACGCGGCAGGTGTTGCCTGCGAGGCGGGGATGGTGGCGGTCCGAAACATTAAGCCGACGTGTAGCACGCAGCGACTTGGGAGAGGTCTTGGGACGTGACGCAGCAGCGTCGAGCGCGGTCGTCGGTGGCGCGTTGGTCAGCCCGAGCGTGCTGGCGGACCCAGCGCAGGGCCGAGCGTGCGGCGGGGTCGGCCTTGATGCCGGCAAGCCGGTAATAGTGCCACCGGCCCTGCTTTCGCCTGCGGATCAGCCCCGCCGCACGGAGCACGCTCATGTGTTTGCTCACAGTGGCTGGTGACAGACCCAGCACCGCAATCACCTGACAGAGGCACAACTCGCCGTCGCACAGGAGCATCAACGCCCGGAGCCGACTCTCGTCTGCGAGTGCTTTTGCGATCGCGGCAAGGTGTTCCATATCACTACAATACTTCGTCATGTAACGAAGTCAAGTCTTTTTGTTCAGCGATTTCCGTGCAGGCGGGGCGATGGCCGCGTGGAGGGTAACCATGCGGGCGGGCGGGACCTGCTCGCACGGTGGGCCCAGGGGTGTATATTGGTTGTCCCTCAACGACCGGAGCCCCGATTTGACTCTTCAGGCCAAGCTCAACGAACTGTTTTTACGCGACCAGCACCTGCGGGGCCTGCGTGCCCGGCTCGACGCCGCCGGCCGACGACAGGCCGCCCAACACAAGAAGCTCGAACAGCTCCAGCGTCAGCACGATGAACTCAAAGAGGAAACCAAACGCCTGCAGGCCAAGGCCGCGAACCTCGAACAGGACGCCGCCGCCGCCGAGGAAAAGGTGGACCGCTACCGCTCGCAGATGAACGCTGTCAAGACCAACAAGGAATACTCCGCCCTGCTCGTCGAGGTCAATACGCTCAAGATCGAGAAGAAGAAGATCGAAGACGTCGTGTTCGAGCAGATGGCCAAGGTCGAGGAGTTGCAGGAACGGCTGGCGGTCGCGGATGGCAAGGTCGTCGAGCAGCAGAAGCTGGTGGACGTGGCGGGCAAAGAGGTCGCGGATGCTCGGGCCGAGGTGGGCGACCGTTTGCATGAGGTGACTGCCGAGCGTGATGCGGCGGCGTCGGCACTGCCGCCCGAGGTGGTGACGCTGTTCGACAAGCTGTGCTACGAGCACGATGGCGAGGCCGTGGCCGACATCGAGGTGCAGGACTACCGCCGCAAGGAGTACACCTGCGGCGGCTGTTTTATCGCGCTGCCGATCGAGCGGATCAGCGCTTCGGTGGGTAAGCCCAATGTCATCACGCAGTGCCCGAACTGTAGACGCATCCTGCGTGTGCCCGATGCGATGCGGGAGAAAATGCAGCCCAAGTGAGGTGGATGTGGGAGTGGGGAGTGGGGAGTGGGGAGCCAGACGCTTCGCTGCGCTCAGCGTCGGCGTGCATTGAGTATGTTCTCTTGATCCCTGATCCCTGCCATGCACATTGTTCTTCATATTGATGGTGGCGCGCGGGGGAACCCCGGGCCGGCGGGCGTCGGGGTTGTGCTCACGGCCAAGGACGACGGGACGGCTTTGGTGCGTCGCGGGTTTTATCTGGGGCACGCGACCAACAACGTGGCCGAGTACACCGGCCTACTCAAGGGGCTGGACCTCGTGGTGCAGTGGAAGCCCACGCACGTCGAAGTCGTGAGCGACTCCGAGTTGCTCGTCAAGCAGATCAAGGGCCAGTACCGCGTGAAGGCCGAGCACTTGAAACCGCTGTTCGAGCAGGCACACACGAAGCTGCGCGCGTTGCCCAAGTGGTCGATCCGTCACGTGATGCGCGAGGATAACCAGACCGCCGACGGCCTGGCCAACCGCGCGATGGACCGTAAGCAGGACGTGGACCTCGACGCGGAGTGACTGCGCCGGGTCGCAGGGGCCGTCGAACTTTCGGGCGTCACAGCCGTACTAACCGTTAACACCGGCCCACTTCAGAGTCTGCAGGTGGCCCGGAGCTTGTTATCACGGAGCGCGGGCTTGACAACCGCGAACCACCGGGTTTACTGGGCATAGCGGGCGACCACAACTTCGATCCTCCGTCAGCACACGGGCCTCTTGATGCACACAGAGACAGCGACACGCCGATCCATCCGGGTGCAGGACGAGCACCTGCTCGACGGGCCGTGCTGGTGGCTGCCTTGGCTGGGCGGGGTGGCGGTGGTGCTGGTCCTGGGGCTTTGGGTGCTGCTGCCGGGGGACGGTGCGTGGTCGGTGGGTCTTGGGGTTGCGGTGGCGGTCGCGGGCCTGGTGCCGACGTACGTGGGCGTGTTCCGTGGGAACCCGCCGCAGCGTGCGTTGTCGGTGCTCGTGCTGGTGGTGCTGCTGGGCCTGGGGGGCCTGCTGACGACGCGTGTGGTCGATTTTGGCGTCATCGACAACTCGGACATGATGACCAGTTATTACGAGGATTGACCGTTGCGTCGCTGTCGCTGTCCGGCTTGCCGGGGCGGGGTTTGTGTATCGCTTCGGCGGTGGGTGCCGGTGGGGTGTGGTACGCTGTTGACTTTCAACACGGGCGTAGAGACCCGGCGTTGGCCCCTTGACGAGACCGTGATCATGATGCGCACCGGAACAGCTTTGAAACCCACGCCCCACGTCAAACGCTCGGCAGTGACCCATGCCGCAGAAGCCGTGGTGTTGACCACCTTGCTGACCGCCGCTGGCGTCCTGTCGGGCTGCAGCAGCACCGGCACGGGTGGCTCACGCGCCCAGCGTCAGGTCAACGAGCAGAAGGCCGAGCAACGCCTCGAAACCGCCCGCATCCTCATGGACGAGGGCCGGTTCGACGCGGCTCTGGCCGAGTTCGGCCTCGCGCTCGAAGAGAACCCCAACCTCGTCGAGGCCCACCTGGGCATGGGCGAGATCTTCCACGAACGCAACCAGTACGACTTCGCCGCCCGCGCCTACGAACGCGCCTCCACTGTCGACCCCGACAACGTGCAGGCCCACTACTCGCTGGGCCTCATGCGCCAGCTCATGGGCAACCTTAACCAGGCCATCGAGTCCTACCTCCGCGCCCTGGTCATCGACCCCTACGACGCCAAGGCCAACCGCGACCTCGCCACCGCCTACGTCCAGGTCGGCCGGCCGGACTACGCGCTGTCCTACGCGATCCGGGGCACCGACCTCCAGCCCGACGACCAGGCCAGCTGGTGCAACCGCGCCGCGATCCACAACCTCTTGGGCCAATACGAAGAAGCACTCACCAGCTACCGAACCGCCACCGAGCTGGGCGCGCTGGACGACCCTGTGCTCCTCGGCCTGGCCGACACGCACCTGCGGCTGGGCAACTACCAACGCGCCGCCAACACGCTCGAATCCGTCATCCGCACCAACCCCAACGCCACCGCGTTTGAACGCCTCGGCTTCGCCCACTTCAAACGACGCGACTTCCCCAATGCCCTCGACAACTACAAACGCTCGCTTGAGATGAACCCCAAAGAAGTCGCCGCCCTCAACGGCGTCGGCGCGACCCTGCTCACCTACTACCTCCAAGGCGACCAGAAAAACCGCACACAACTCGAAGATGCACTGGGCTCGTGGCGCGAATCACTCCGCATCCGGCCCAACCAGCCACGCATCGTCGATCTGCTGAGCCGATACCAGCGCCCCGGCTGATTGCCCCCCTTCCACATTGGCCACTTGAAACCGTCCATCGACGCGTTACCGTCTGGGCATGGCCTACCGCGTCGAGGTTCTTGCGGAACGACTGGGTTGCACTTACCAAGGCAACGGCGGCACACTCATCGAACGCTGCGCCACGCTGCACGAGGCGGGCAACGGCGAGCTCTCCTTCGTCGCCAACACGCGCTACCTCGACAAGCTTGCGGACAGCCGCGCCGCATGCGTCGTTGTCAACCAGCAGACGGCTCATGAGCATCCCGGGCGGACCTTTATCGTCGCCAAGGACCCGTACCTGTCGTTCCGCGACGCGATGGTGCTGCTGCACGGCTGGCGCAACCCGCCACAGCCGGGCATCAGCCCCCACGCCTACATCGACCCCACCGCCGAGGTCGCGGAGTTCTGCGCCATCCGGCCATTCGCATACATCGCGCCCCGCGCAAAGATCGGCCGACGTGTCACTCTCTACCCCGGCGTGTACGTCGGCAAAGACGCCGTCATCGGTGACGACTGCGTGCTGTACCCAAACGTCGTGGTCTACGACCGTTGCACCCTCGGCCAACGCGTCACCCTGCACGCCGGCTGCTCGATCGGACACGATGGCTTTGGCTACGCCACCGCGCCGGCACGCGAGGTCCACACCGACAAGGCACCGCCGCGATCGCCCGACGAAGTCATGCACCACAAGATCCCACAGGCCGGCAACGTCGTCCTCGAAGAGGACGTCGAGCTTGGAGCCAACTGCTCCATCGACCGCGCCACCGTCGGGAGCACCGTCATCGCACGCGGCACCAAATTCAGCAACAACGTCGTCATCGGCCACGGCTGCCATGTCGGCGAGCACAACCTCTTTGTCGCCGACGTCGGGCTCGCCGGCAGCGTCACCACCGGTCGCTACGTCGTCCTGGGCGGGCAGGTCGGCATCAACGGGCACACCACCCTCGGCGACAACGTCCAAGTCGCCGCCTCCAGCAAAGTCCTAGCAGACCTCCCGGACCCCGGGCAATACGGCGGGACGCCCGCCCTGCCACTCCACGACGCCAAGCGCATCGTCCTGCACCAGCAACGACTACCCGACCTCGTTGCCAACATCAAGCGTCTCGAGAAACGCATCGCTGCACTCGAAGCTGACGCTTCAAATCAAGCCCTTAAATCCAACGCCCCGTAACTGCAACACACCGCCCGCGACAACTCGCTGCAAGCGAGGAAAACAGGTGGCTGATCGCGAATGCGTCGTGCAGATCCGTACAATGCCCTGCGTCACGTCACGATGCATCGCGTCAACCATCCCGAACTCACGGAAATGAACACCATGCAACACGACACGCTTGCGCAGCGTTACGCACACAACACCTATCTGCTCCGCAAGAAATTCTTCAAGATCTTCGGCGAACGGTTCCTCATCTACGACCCACAGGCAAACTTGGTCCTGTACGTCAAGCAAAAGGCGTTCAAAATCAGGGAAGACATACGCGTCTACACCGACGAGTCGATGGACACCGAGGTCCTGCGCATCACCACCAAGAGCATCTTCGACATCGCGGGCACCTACGCCGTCATCGACTCGACCACCGATGAGACGCTGGGCGCACTCAAGCGACGCGCTCTCAAATCCATCGTCAAAGACCAGTGGGCCATCCTCGACGCAGACGGCAACCAGCTCGGCCAGATCGACGAGGACTCCATGCTCCGCGCCCTGGTCCGACGCCTCATCGGCGGGCTGGTCAACCTGCTGATGCCCCAGTCGTACAGCGTCACCATGAACGACCAGCCCGTGGCAACTTTTCAGCAGAACTTCAACATCTTCATCCCCAAGATCACCGTTGATTTCACACCCGACAAGAACAACCTGCTCGACGCGCGACTGGGCATCGCCGCCGCCATCATGATGTGCGCCATCGAAGGCCGAGAGAGTTGAGAGGTTGGCTTCGATCTCGCAGGGATTGTGGACCCACACCGACACCCGATCGGGCACGACGCATTGCCAGAGAGTCTTGCGACTGGATTCAAAACTGACCTGTCGAGTGTCGCAATAAACAGCGCACTACACGCCTGAACACGGCTACATAAGCTCTTTCGACCCCCGCTTTTTACAGCAAAAAACCGCACTTGCATGCGGTTGTTTGGGGGTCAATGCCCGCGACAGGAGTCGAACCTGTACTCCGGTGAAGGAACCGCCACCTGAAGACGGCGCGTCTGCCAATTCCGCCACGCGGGCTTAAGTTTGTGGATTGTAGCAAAGAGCCAGACACTTCGCTGCGCTTAGCGTCGGCATGAGGGCGTGAGGGCGTGTGGGCGTGTGGGTTTGTGGTGTCAGTGGGTGGCGGAGATGGAGCGTTTGGGCGGGGTTAGTGTGGGGGGTTGGGGAGTGGATTGTGTTTCCCAAGCGATGAGGCCCGGTTCGGTCTGACCTGTAAGCATCTCGCCGCCGGGAAGGACGCGGACGGCCAGGCCGTGCCTGCCGCTTGCGGTGGAGCCGACGTTGCCTTGGAAGGTGTGCTTGCCGTTGCCTTGATCGAGGGTGTGCTTGAGGTCGATGGCTCTGGCGTTCACGAGCTGGTTGTCGGTGTCGAGCCGGCCGCAGTAGGCCTGCACGCGGACCTCGGCTGGGGTGAGTTCTCCGAGCTCGACGTGAACTTCCACGGCGCGTTGTTCGTTGACACCCAGGGGCGTGTCGATGGTGGCTTTGACGGCGGCGACCTTCACGCGGTGCCACTGCTGGCGGAGGCGGTTCTTCTGGCGGTTAAGGGCGACGGCGGGCTTCAAGCCATCGACGGCCAGCGCGGCGGACGCTCTGGCGGCGGGGGCGTAGTACTTGCCGGCGTACTCGCTCACCATGCGGTTGGTGTTGAACGCGGGGGCGAGGGTGGCGATGCACTTCTTCATGCGTGCGACCCATTCGCGCGGCACGCCGTACTCATCGCGTTGGTAGAAGAGCGGGACGATCTGCTTCTCAAAGAGGTCGTAGAGCGCCCGGCTCTCGATGTCGTCGGCGGTGTCGGTGTTGTCGTAGTCCTCGCGTCGGCCGATGGACCATCCGAGGGTGGTCTCGGCGGCCTCGTCCCACCAGCCGTCGAGGATGGAGCAGTTGAGCACACCGTTCATCGCGGCCTTCATGCCGCTGGTGCCCGAGGCCTCCATGCCGCGCCTTGGGGTGTTCAGCCAGATGTCGCACCCTTGCACAAGGTAGCGGGCGACGTACATGTCGTAGTTCTCGATGAAGACGATGCGGTGCCCAGCGTCGCATGACGCGGAGAACTGGACGAGCTGCTGGATGAGTTGCTTGCCGCCGCCGTCGGCGGGGTGGGCCTTGCCGGCGATGAGGAACTGGATCGGCTGCTGCGTGTTTGTGAGCAGACGCTTGAGGCGTTCGGCATCGCGAAGGATGAGGTTGCCACGCTTGTAGGTGGCGAAGCGTCGGGCGAAGCCGATGGTCAGGGCGCTGTCGCTCAACCCGTCGGCTTGTGAGCGGACGATTTCGGGGGCGACGCCGCGTGCTTCGAGCTGTTGCTTGAGCATGCGTCTTGCCCAGACGATGAGGCGCTGGCGCCTTCGTTCGTGGATGCGCCAGAGTTCTTCGTCGGGGACATCGTTGATCTCGTTCCAGACGGACTGATCGGTGGGCTGGTCCTGCCAGCGTGCGCCCATGTAGCGGTCGAAGAGGAGGATGAGGTCGGGGTTCAGCCAGGTGCGTGCGTGGACGCCGTTGGTCACGTGGCCGATGGGCACTTCTTCCTTGGGCACGCCGGGCCAGATGCCTTGCCACATGTCGCGTGAGACCTCGCCGTGGAGCTTGGACACGCCGTTGGCAAAGCGGGCGCAGCGGATGGCGAGAACGGCCATGGAGAACGCTTCGTGTTTGTTGAACACGTTCTCACGGCCGAGCGCGAGCAGGCCTTCCATGTCGAGCTTGAGGTCGGGGACGTAATCACGGAAGTAGTTTTCCATGACCGAGGGCGGGAATCGGTCGATGCCAGCGGGCACGGGCGTGTGCGTGGTGAAGACGTGTGAGGCGGCGGCCTGTTCGCGGGCCTCGTCGAAGGAGACGTTGTGTTTGGCGATGAGGCGTCGGATGTGTTCGAGGGCGAGGAACGCGGCGTGGCCTTCGTTCATGTGGCAGACGTCGGGAACGATGCCGATGGCTTCGAGGGCGCGCAGGCCGCCGATGCCCAGGACGATTTCCTGCTTGATGCGCTGCTCCATGTCGCCGCCGTAGAGCTGGCTGGTGATGTCGCGGTCGTCGGCGCGGTTGGCGGAGAGGTTGGTGTCGAGGAGGTACAGGGTGATGCGTCCGACGGTCGCTTTCCACAGCGCGACGTGGAGGTCGCGTCCGGGGAGTCGGACGACGACGCGGACGGTCTCGCCGGTGGCGTCGCGGACTTCTTCGACGGGGAGGTTGGCGAAGTCGAGGTTGGGGATGCGTTCCTGTTGCCAGCCGTCGGCGCTGAGGTACTGCTGGAAGTAGCCGTGGCGGTAGAGCAGGCCGACGCCCACGAGGGGCAGTCCCAGCTCGGCGGCGGACTTGAGGTGGTCACCGGCGAGGCATCCGAGTCCGCCGGAGTAGATCTGGAGGCACTCAGTGATGCCGAACTCGGCGCAGAAGTAGGCGATGGTCTTGCCTTCGAGTTCTGGCGCGTTGCGTTGGTGCCACGCGGGCCGGGTCTGGTGGCGTTTGAGTCGCGCGGTGACGTTGCCTAGGGTGGTAAGGAAGCCCTCGTCGCGTGCGGCGGCTTCGAGCTTCTGCTGGCTGATCTGGCCGAGCATGAGGACGGGGTTGTGGTGCGTATCACGCCAGAGCTCGCGGTCGAGCCGGATGAACAGCTCGACCGCCTCGGGGTGCCAGGACCACCAGAGGTTGTACGCCAGTTCGAGCAGCGGCCGAAGTGGCTCGGGCAGCGAGGGGATGACTTCAAAGGTCCGGACGCGCGCGCCGTGGAAGGTGGTCATGTGTGTTCCCGTGATCGATGCAGCCGGTCGCAGGAGCCCGGTGCAGCTTAATTATAGATCACACGCGCGATCCATGCGCGCGGTGCTCATTGATAACACGCACCGCCCCACCACCTGCGAGCTACGGGTTTAGTCGCCACCGCCGCCATCACCACCACCATCGCCGCCAAAATCCATCGGGCCGTGCGCTGAGTCGCCGCTTGCGCGCTTCTCACGACAATCAGGCATGGTGACTTTGGGCCAGACGGTTGTGTCATTGCTGCCGTCGCTCTTTGAAGGTGCCGCACCGGCCGGGCTCACTCGGCCAGCGCCCTGCTGCGCCGAGGCCGCCAGCGCCTCCAGCGAGCCGAACGCCCGGTCGACCTGCGCCCGGATCGCGTTGTAAGGAAGCAGCGTCGTCAGCGCGACGACCAGACCCGCCGCCGTCGTGATCAGCGCCTCGGCGATCCCCGCGCCCACCAGGCGCGGGTCGGTCGCCAGCGCCTCGCCCGACAGCGCCTCGAAACTCCCGATGATGCCAAGCACCGTGCCCAGGATGCCCAGCATCGGCGCAGCCGTGATGACCGTTGACAGCGTGGGCAGGAACCGTTCGAGGCGCTGACGCTGGTGCTCGAGCGCATCGGCGACCGCCGCGTCCGTCGGCGGCTCATCCATCAACCGACGCGACAAGTCGTCGTACACCGTCTCATGCCCCGCCAGCAACCGCCGCGCCTCCGCCGGCTCACCGCGACGCAGCGCCCCCGCCACGCGCTCAGCCCGCCCACGCACCGCGCGACGCGCCAACCCCGCATAAAACACGCCACGCTCCAGCACCAGCGTCAGCGACACCACGCTCAGCACCAGCAACGGCCACATCACCGGCCCGCCACGCTCCATCAACCCTAACGCCTGAGAAAACCACGCAGTCAGCATCGCACAAGTTTAAGCAATCACGCCGAGGCGGTCCGGGCACTCTTCATCCAACCACACCCTCAAAAAAAACCTTTAACACCCGGGAATAAAACAACGCCTCTCTGCATTAACCCTCCCGGCACGGCCGTCGTGCCACTTCTTCACATTCCCTTTCCGGGAGCGACACATGGAGGCCGCAACAGCGGTGTGGTGGGCGGTGCAGGCGGGGGCCCGTTTGGGTCTGGCCGCACGGACGTGGTACCTCGAACAACTCGCCGACCAGCCGGTGCCCGTGACGCTGACCGCCCCGCCGACGGTGGGCGTCACGTCGGCCATCGACTTCTTCAACGGGGATGGCCAAGCGTTGCTCGCCGCCGACCCGGGCCTGCGCGAGCTGCACCGCCTCGCGCAAACAGGCGAGATGACGGAGGCCGATGACGACGCGCGCTGGCTCGCGTACCGCCATGCGCATGCGGTCGCGTGGGATGCGCTCACGCGAGGCGCAGCGGACGCGGGCCCCGAGGCGCGCTACGCGCTGGCGACGCTGCGCAGCCGGCGGGAGGCGTGGGCGGCTCACGCGGCGCTGGTGGCCGTGGCCGTGCAGACCGTGACCGATCACCCCACATGGCAGCAGGCCGACCCGCGCTCCTTCGCCGCCGCGCACCTGGCCGCGACCATCGCCCGCGCCGCCGCCGAGGCGCTCAAGCAACCCGCCGCATCGGTTGATCCCGCGGACGCCGCCCGCGCCGTCCGCGCGCTGCTGCTCGCCGCCGCGACACTCCACGAGCAGAACGGAGACTGGCTGCTCCACCTGCACGACCTCACGCTGCGAAACCTTCTCCGCAACCACATCGCCGCTCGGCTCAAGGCCCTGCACACCAGCAACCCCGAACCATGGGGCGACTGGGCCCTGTCCGTCTGGGGCGACATCGCTGCGATGGCTTAATTCGCCGTGCATTATATAACCGCAGAGGCGCAGTGCAGGCAAAGAAAGGCCACGGAAGATGAAAAAGGGGAGGAACGGAAGGAGGCATGAGGTGTGTGGTTCGAAATTGATGACACGCACTTCAACCCACGACCACCACATCATGCTTGCGACAACGTGTTGTGAACCATGATTGATGCATTCATTCATCGCATCAGAAACGCCTCTCTTTCTTCCCTGCGTCTCCTGCGCCTCTGCGGTTCAACTTCCTTCCGACCCACCACACACCACACACCACCGGGGAAACTTCATGCACAAGCGATTCACTGTCCGCACCACCCTCGAAGCCGGCGTCTTCACCACCTGGATGCTCATGATGCTGTGCATCGTGCTGTCGGTCATCGGCTGCCAGCCCGCGCAATCACTCAAAGTTGCGCGGTCGCACTACGGACACGCGCTCACACTCGAAGCACAATCGCAGCCCGACGAGGCGCAGCACGCGTACCGTGCAGCGGTTGACTCACTCGCCGGTGTCGATACACAGGCCTGGCAGCGCGACGGCCTGAGCGCCGCGCAGGGGCTGCTGGGGGCGCTGTGCCACTGGCGACTGAACGAGCCGGCGCTCGCACGGCAGTGGGCCGAGGCCTCGCTGCTGCACATCCAGGAGCCGAGCGACCGCGCAACAGCCGTGTGGCTGCGTGCCCTGCTCACGCACATCGACCACGAGCAACTCGCGCAGCGGATCGAGCACACGCCCTCGCAAGACTCGATGGATGTGATCGATCCCATTGCCGTGCGACGTGCGCTCTTCGACCCCGGCTCGGGCCACATGACACGGCTCCAACAACTCATGACCACCACCGACGACACCGAGGCCTTGCGGTTCCTCATGAACGCCCGGCTGCTCGGCTGGCACACACACCGCCGGGCGCTTCACTTGCACTCGACACCACCTGCCGCGTTCAGCGACGCGGAGCGCAGCGCGGTGCGACGCGAGCTTGAGGCGCTGCGCAACATCGATGCGCGTGCCGCGTGGTCGTGGGCGCAGCGCTTCGGGATGGTGTTGGATTAAACCTTGAAGCCCACGCTGCGCAGCTGCGTGGGGTCCGTCACACACAAACCCCACGCAGCTCCGCAGCGTGGGCTTCGGGGGGTTGATGACTTAGGGTTGCACCTGCGTGGGGCCGGTGATGTTGCCTCGGTCGACGACTTCAAATGCGACGTAGCCGGCGACGGCCGGCGCGGCGACGGCCAGTGCCCAGCTCACGAGCGTCATCGCGGTGTTCAGGCGCTGGCTTCGGCGGAACATGCTGCGGACGTGCTCGTCGCGTTGCTGCTGCTGCTCGGTGACGGTTCGCAGCGCATCGCGGGCGGCGAAGTTGGAGGCCTCGACGCTCTCGAGGGTGCTGTTGAGCGTGACGATGCCGGCGTGGAGTTCCTTGCAGGTGTTGCTCTCGGCGGCGAGGTGCTCGCGGACCTGGCCGAGCGTGTGGTCTTGCTTGTCGGCGGCCTTGCTCAGCGATTGGATGGCCTCGGTGAGGTGGCCGTTGGTCGTGTTCTGCGAGTCGAGTTGCGAGGCGATGGCGCGCAGGAGCTGTGTCTGGACGCGTGTCTGCTCGGGGATGGACGGAGCAGCTCGGGCAGGCCGTCCATCATGCGGAGCATCTGGTCGGAGCGCTGCGACTGCTCATCGAGGTGCTGCCGGAGGGACGCCATGGTCTGGATGACCTCGCCGTAGCCCTGCTTGATCTCGTGGATGCTGGCGGGCCTGTGCGTGTCGCCGTTGACGGGCGTGTGGAGCTGGACGTGGACGGCGTCGGTTCGGTCCTTGCGGTGGAACATGCCGCTGAGTATTTCGCGCAGAGCCATGATGCTTGCCTCCGTTGCGTGGGTTGTGCGTCATCCCTGACAGGCCGGTGGCACGATAGGGCTTGAGCCGTGCGTGCGGTGAGTTTCAGATGAAAAACACGGGAAAGTGGCCGGGGAACTAAACGGAACAAGAGTGGATCTCACGAACTGTGTCTGCAACCGCAGATGGGCGCGGATGGGCGCGGATGGGAGGCCGATGTTGATCTGGACCCCATGGACATTCAAGAACTCAATAAGTTGCCGTGAAGTGTTTCTGATCGGCGTGCATCCGCGTTCATCTGCGAATTCAAACAGTGATGACAGAGGTGACAGGGATGATCTACCCGCGTCGCCGCCACGCCCAGACGCCCATTCCCATGAGCATGGACGCGGCGAGGAGTCCCGCGAGCAGGAGCCATTGCCAGGCCTGCCGCTGCGTGTCGGTCATGGGTCCGATGAGGCCCAGCGCCTCGCTGCGTGCGGTGCCGCCGACGGCCGGGTCGAGCCGGCCGAGCCAGTAGACGCTGTTGACAAGGAGCTCTGCATTGCCCACCGCCTGCATCGACACCAGCACCTCATCGCGCAGCCACAGGCCTTCACTCACGACCATGGCCCGGCCCGCGTCGCTGCTGCTTCGCTCATGCACCGCGGCGACGGTGACGCCGCCGCTCGCGTCGGCCCGCTCTTGTGCGTCGGCCGTCGCGGCACGCAGGCCCGCGCCGAGCATCGGGTCGCGTTCGCCCCACACGTCCGGCCCGCCGACGCTGGCGAGCGCTTGCGCGTTGCCTGCTGCATCGGTGGTGAGGCGCATCGGGCTGGGTATGCCCCAGATGACGTTTCGGCCGGCCATGGCGGAGCCCAGCGTGGTGGTGTTGAGCCAGGCCTGCGTGTTCATCACCGTCTGCGCCGAGGCCGAGCCGCGCGCATCGACGCCGGGGCGGAGCACGACGTGCCCCATCTGCGGGTCGATGCCCAGCGAGCGGGCGAACTCGATGAGCGGGTTCTTGGCGGAGAAGTCGGCGTCGCGCTGGAAGCCCAGCGAGAGCAGCACGCCGCCGCCGGCTTGCAGCGCGTCGCCGAGCGTTTTTGCGACAGCGGCTTGTGCGGTGTTGTTGCCTGTCTGCGTGGTGTCGATGGGCAGGACGACCCACACGGTGCGCTGGCCGGGCAGGCCGCGCGGCGCAGGCGCGAGCTCCTCCTGCGACATCGTCATCACCGCGTCCGCCAGCACGCCCAGCGCCACGACCTCCGCGTCCACCCCGGCCTTGAGCGCGTCCAGCGACATGCGCCCCGACACCACCGCCTCTCGCACGCCGCGCAAGTCGTCCGCGTACCGACCCGACAACCGCTCATACATCGCCGACCGCGCCGCCGTGTCACGCTGCGGGTCGATCCGCTCGACGCGCAGCGATGAACCTGCTGATGCATACACATCAAGCAGGTCGGCGACGGCCTCGCGCTGCGCATCGTTCGCCGTGAACAGGCCCAGGAGCTCGGTGCCCGGC
>DAIOEG010000010.1:0-17907 GCA_036746415.1 Phycisphaera sp.
GGCGAAGCAATCGTTTGGGTTGCCCGGCGATGTGCCGGTGGTCGGCCTGATCGCCCGGCTGGACCCGCTCAAGGGCCACCGCGATTTGCTGCGTGCATTTCCAATGATCGCGGAGAAGGTTCCGGGGGCACGGGTGTTGTTCGTGGGTGATGGGTTTGATGCGCCCAAGATCCGCGCGGCTGCCGCTGCGATTCCGGGGGCGGAGCGTGTGGTGTTCGCGGGGTATGTGCCGTTTGAGGGGATGAGCCGGGCGTACCGGGCGTGTGATGTCGTTGCGCTGCCGAGTTATCAGGAGGGCCAGAGCCGGGTGCTGGTCGAGGCGTTGTGGTGCGGCTGCGCGGTGACGGCGTACGACGCGGGCGGCATCTCGTCGGTGTGCGTGGATCAAGAGACAGGCCTGCTCGTGCCTTTGGGTGATGTGGCGGGATTGGGCGAAGCGGTCGCGTCGCTGCTCAACGACCCGTCGAAGTCTGCGGCGCTTGTCGCGCGTGGCCGGCGTCACGTTGCCGAGCGTTTCAGCGCTGAGCACATGAACCGCGAGCTTCTGGCGCTGTATGCACGTCTGGTTGGATGAATGCACGGTGATGCGTTTTAAGGGTTGGCATTCACCTGTTGCGATTCCTGTCGTTGGACGAGCAGGATGTGGTCGCAGGCGAGGACGGTCTGGTCGAGTTGGTTGAGGACCTCGAGTTTCTCGGTGACTTTTCCCATGTTTGGCCGTTTGGGGTCTGGTTCACAGGCGGTGATGGTGACGCGTGTGCGGAGTGTGTCTCCGATGTGGACGGGCTTGGGGAAGCGGAGTCGTTCGTAGCCGTAGGTGAAGGCGGCGGGGTTGAGGTCGGTGGCGGTGAGCCCGACGCCGATGGTGAAGGTCATGGTGCCGTGCGCGATGCGTTGTCCGAAGGGTTGTGTCTTGCACCAGTGTTCATCGGTGTGGTGTGGGAAGTAGTCTCCGGAGTGTCCTGCGTGGATGACGAAGTCGGTTTCGGTGATGGTTCGGCCGTGTGTGGTGCGTGACTGTCCTGGGGTGTATTGGTGGAAGTAGGTGTGTTGCATGGTGTGGTCCTGTGTGTTTGTGTGTGGGGTTGGGTCAGGCGTGTCCGCCGAGCGCGTGGGTGATGGTGCGGGCGGCGTGTTGGAGTTGCTGGAGCGTTTGCGGGACGGCGTTGGGCTGGTCTCTGCGGAGCAGGACGGGGACGGCGAGCGCGGCGAGGGGTTGTTGGTGGTGGTCGTAGATGGGGCATGCCAGGTCGATGACGCCGTGGAGCGTGAGTGATCGTTGTGTGATGGCCTGTTGTTTTCGGATGCGTTGTTGGGCGGGTGTGTGCTTGGCGTTGGGGTCGCTGGTGTCAGAGTGTGTGAGCGCGAGGAGGAGGTGTCCGGAGGCGGTCTGGTGTGCGGGGTATCGGGTGCCGGTCTGGACGGTGAGGCACCTTGGACCGTTGCCGACGACCTCGGCGAGGACGATGAGTTCGCTTTGATGGAGTTGTGCGAGGTGGCAGGACTGCCCGACGGCCTGTGCGAGGTCCTGCATGGCGGGCAGGGCGGTGTGGACGAGTCGTTGGGTGGGTGGGTGTCGGTGTGCGAGTTGCAGGAGCTTGGCGGTGAGGTGGTAGCGGTCTGCGTTGTCTCGCTGGAGGTAGCCGCGTTCGTGCAGCCGGACGGTCATGCGGAAGATCTCTGCGGGCCTTCGCTGGAGTCGTTCGCAGAGGCCCGTGAGGTTGAGCCCCCCGGGCGCGTCTGCGAGGCACTCGAGGATGTCCAGCCCCTTGTCGAGGGCCGGCGCTGCGTAGTCGGGGGCCGGCTGGTGCGTGGGCGTGGCACGGCGCGGGGCCGTTCGGCGGGCGGGCGCTTGCCGTGCGGGGCGGGGGGGGGTTGTCATGAGCGTGGACGTGTCGGGCCTGACTCAGTCACCCGTGTTGCCGGCGGAGCCGCGTCCGATCGTGAGCATCGGCGCGGGCGGCATCGTGAAGGATGCGCACCTGCCGGCGTATGCGTTGGCGGGGTTTGCGGTGGAGTCGTTGTTCGATCTGGACTCGGGGCGGGCACGCGCGCTGGCGGAAGCGTTCGGGATCGGCCGGGTCGCGGGTTCGTTGGAGGAGCTGGTGTCCGGTGCGCCGGCGGGTGCGGTGTTTGACGTTGCGTTGCCCGCGTCGCAGGTGTACCGGACGCTGGAGCGTCTGCCGGACGGGTCGGCGGTGCTGATCCAAAAACCGATGGGCGAGCACCTCGAGGATGCGCGGGCGATCTGTGGGTTGTGCCGACGCAAGGGGCTGATCGCGTCGGTGAACTTTCAGCTGCGTTACGCCCCGTATGTGATGGCCGCGCGGGACCTGATTGCGCGTGGCGTGATTGGGGAGGTGCACGATGTGGACGTGCGTGTGATGGTGTACACGCCCTGGCACCTGTGGTCGTTTCTTGAAGGCCTGCCGCGCGTGGAGATCCTCTATCACAGCGTCCACTACATCGACCTGATCCGGAGCTTTCTGGGGGACCCCGCGAGGGTGTTTGCGTGCACGGTCAAGCATCCCAAGACGCTCAAGCTGGCGTCGACGCGCTCAAGCATTATCCTCGACTACGGGCAGGCGGTGCGGGCGAACATCAGCACCAACCACGGCCATTCGTTCGGGCTCAAACATCAGGAGAGCTACATCAAGTGGGAGGGCACGGGCGGCGCGATCAAGGCGCGGCTGGGCTTGCTCATGAACTACCCGCAGGGCTTGCCCGATGCGCTGGAGTTCTGCCGGGAGGACGAGGCGTGGGAGTCGGTGCCCTTGAGGGGCAGCTGGTACCCGCACGCGTTCATCGGGCCGATGTCGGACCTGATGCGTTGTGTGAATGGTGAGATCGGCGTGCTGCCCACGGGTGTGGAGGATGCGCTTCGGACGATGGCGGTGGTGGAGGCGGCGTACCGGTCGGATGAATCGGGCGGCGTGCGCCCAGAGCTGGAGGGGCTGTGATGCGTTCGGATGGTGCATCGTTGACGGCGGCGGACCGCGTGGAGCTTCGGGGGATCACGTGGGACCACAGCCGTGGGTATGACCCGATGGTGGCGACGGCCCGTGCCTATGCGGAGCGTCACCCCGGGGTCGTGATCCATTGGGAAAAGCGGTCGCTCCAGGCGTTTGCCGACGCGGCGCTGGAGGAGCTGGCGGAGCGGTTCGACCTGCTGGTGATCGACCATCCGCACGCGGGGCTTGTGCATCGCAGCGGTTGTCTGGTGGCGTTGGACACGCTGGGCCGGGGCGCGGAGATGTCGGCGCTCCAGCGCGGGTCGGTCGGGCCTTCGCACCGCAGTGATGCGCTGGGCGGGCACCAGTGGGCGCTGGCGATCGACACGGCCACGCAGGTGTCGAGCCATCGGCCGGACATGATCGCGCGCGACGAGCTGCCGCGGACGTGGGACGGCGTGCTGGCGCTGGCGCGGCGCGGCCTGGTGCTTATGGCTTACAAACCCGTCGACGCGCTGATGAGCTTCTTCACGCTGCTGGCGTCGGCGGGGAGCCCTTGTTGCAACGACGGGTCGGGCGTGCTGTTGGACCGCGCGGCGGGGGGCGAGGCGATTGGGTTCCTGCGCGAGCTGGCGTCGTGCATGCCAGGCGAGTGCGCGCAGATGAACCCGCCCCAGGTCTATGAGCGGCTGGTGGACTCGCGGACGTGGTGCTACTGCCCGCTGGGGTATGGCTACACCAACTACAGCCGGGCGGGCTATCGGCCAAACACGCTTGCATTCACAGACATCCCCGGCGTGCACGGCAGCACGATCGGCGGGACGGGCATCGCCGTGTCGGCCCACAGCAAACACCCGGCCGTCGCCGCCGACTACGCCTTCTGGATCGCCGGCGGAGAGTGCCAGCGATCCCTCTTCTTCGACGCCGGAGGACAGCCCGGCCACGCACACGCGTGGGACGACGACCGCTGCAACGCCCTCGCACTCGACTTCTTCCGAAACACCCGGACCACGCTCGAATCCGCTTACGTCAGGCCACGCTACGACGGCTACCTGGGCTTCCAGGACGCGGGCGGCAACATCCTCAACGCGGCGATGCGCGGCGAGATCACCATCGCCGCCGCGCTGGATCAGCTTGCACTGGCGTACGAGCAGAGCTTGCCATGAACCCACGCCTCCACCGCTCGCCCCAACCAGTCACACGCCCAGCACCAGGCCACACCATGTACACCACCCCAAAGCCGCTCGATGGGCTGCTCGTCCTGGACTTCTCGCTGTTCCTCGCAGGCCCCGCCTGCGCGCTGCGCCTGGCGGACCTGGGGGCCCGTGTCATCAAGATCGAACGGCCCGACGGCGGCGACCTCTGTCGGCAGCTCTACATCTCCAACCAGTCGCTCGACGGCGACTCGACACTCTTCCACTCCATCAACCGCAACAAAGAAAGCTTCGCCGCCAACCTCAAAGACCCCAAAGACCACGCCGGTGTCATGACGCTCATCCAGCACGCCGACGTGCTCGTCACCAACTTCCGGCCCGGCGTGATGGACCGCCTCGGGTTCGGATACGAAGCACTCAAGAGCGCGAACCCACGCCTGGTCTACGGCAGCATCAGCGGATACGGCGAAGAGGGCCCCTGGGCCGGCAAGCCCGGGCAGGACCTGCTCGCGCAAGCCCTCTCGGGACTGATGTGGCTGACGGGCCCCGGCCCCGACAATGGTCAGGCCGGCCCGGCCCCCATGCCGATGGGCCTGGCCGTCGCTGACATGTTCGCAGGACACTTCCTGGTCCAGGGCATCCTCGCGCTCCTGGTCCGACGCGGCATCCACGGCATCGGCGGGCTCGTGCAGGTCTCGCTCCTCGAAGCGCTGCTGGACTTCCAGTTCGAAGTCCTCACCACGCACCTCAACGACGGAGGCAAGGCCCCCGCACGCAGCGCAGCAGGCGGGGCACACGCCTACCTCGCCGCGCCCTACGGCGTGTACCGCACCCGCGACGGCTGGTTGGCGCTGGCCATGACGCCGCTGCCCAAGCTGGCCGAGCTGTTGTCGCTGCCCGCGCTGCTCCACTACACCACCAGCGACGCCTTCACCAGACGTGATGAGGTCCTGGCGATCATCGGGCAGGCGCTCCAACAGCAGCGCACCGACCACTGGCTCACGCGGCTGGAGCCCGCCGATGTGTGGTGTGCGCCGGTGCTAGACCGGCCGGCGCTGACCGGCCACGAGGCGTTTGAGACGCTGGACTGGACGCGTGAGCTGCGCAGGCCCGGGGGCGCGACGATGACCGCCTGCCGCTGCCCCTTGCGCATCGATCGGCAGGCCCTCGCCAGCGATCGACACGCACCCACCATCGGCGAGCACACACAGGCCCTGCGCGCCGAGTTCAAGCTCCACCCAACGACATGACGACACCAGCACCGACAACCGTTCAGCCCACTGCAACCGACCCCGCCACATGGTTCCGCCTCGACGGCAAGGCCGCCATCGTCACCGGGGCCGGCTCGGGCATCGGCCGGAGCATCGCCAGCACACTCGCCGCCGCCGTCTGGGAACGCGACGAAAACGCCGGGCAGCAGACCGCTCAACAACTCCGCAGCCACGGCCTCAACGCCGCCTTCGTCCCCTGCGACGTCACCGATCACGCCGGCGTGCAACACGCCATGCAGCAGACCACCGACGCCCTGGGCCCCGTCCGCCTGCTGGTCAACAACGCGGGTATCTCACACGTCGGAAACCTCGAAAAAACAAGCCCCGACGACATGGACCGACTCTACCGCGTCAATGTCAAAGGCGTCTACCACGTCCTCCAGCAAGCCGTCCCACACATGGTCCAGCAAGGCGGCGGGGCCATCGTCAACCTCGCCTCCATCGCCTCGCTCACCGGCGTCAAAGACCGCTTCGCCTACAGCATGACCAAAGGCGCGGTCCTCACCATGACCTACTCCGTCGCCATCGACTACGTCCAGCACAACATCCGCTGCAACTGCGTCTGCCCCGCCCGCGTCCACACGCCCTTCGTCGACAACTTTCTCAAACAGCACTACCCCGGGCACGAAGACGATATGTTCCAAAAGCTCGCCCAGTACCAGCCCGTCGGACGCATGGGAACACCCGACGAGGTCGCCGCCCTCACGCTCTTCCTCCTCTCCGATCAGGCACGCTTCATCACCGCAGCCGCATACCCCCTCGACGGCGGCGTCATCAACGCACGCTAAACCGCAACACCCACCCACCCACCCACACCACCCACACAGGCCAGCACCATGAAACTCCTCCGCTTCGGCCCCGCACACCACGAAAAGCCGGGCGTCGAACTGCCCGACGGCTCACGCAAAGACCTCTCCCAATCCTTCCGCGACTGGGACCGAGACTTCTTCAACAACGACGGCCTCGCAAAGCTCCGACAACAACTCGATAACCAGGCACAACAACTCCCCGACGTCCCGACCAACGCCCGGCTGGGACCGCCCGTCCCACGCCCAGGAAAAGTCATCTGCATCGGCCTGAACTACGCAGACCACGCCGCCGAATCAGGCCTCCAGGTCCCCCCCGAGCCCGTCGTCTTCCTCAAGGCCGCCAACACCGTCGTCGGCCCGCACGACGACGTGCTCATCCCACGCAAAAGCACCAAGACCGACTGGGAAGTCGAGCTGGGCGTCATCATCGGAAAAGACACCCGGTACCTCGACTCCCCCCAACAGGCAAGACACGCCGTCGCCGGATACTGCATCAGCCACGACGTCTCCGAACGAGAGTTCCAGCTCGAACGCGCCGGACAATGGACCAAAGGAAAAAGCTGCGACACCTTCAACCCGCTCGGCCCATACCTGGTCACCGCAGACGACATCCCAGACCCCCAACAACTCGACCTCTCACTCGATGTCAACAACCAACGCATGCAGACCGGAAACACACGCACCATGGTCTTCGGCGTCGACCACCTCGTCCACTACCTCTCACAATTCATGACACTCGAAGCCGGCGACGTCATCACCACAGGAACACCACCCGGCGTGGGGCTGGGACAAAAACCGCCCCGATACCTCCAGCACGGCGACACCACCACACTCCGCATCCAGCACCTGGGAGAACAACGACAACGATTCATCAACGCATGATGAACACCCCTTCACACCAGATGCGCCACGGAATCCACGCGGGCAACCACGCTACGACTCCGATATGCTCAACCCATGCCCGAAACACTCGGCTCGTTCTGTCTGGTCCTCCACGGCCACCTGCCGTATGTCCTCCGTCATGGCACCTGGCCGCACGGTGAAGACTGGCTGTTCGAAGCCGCGGCCGAAACTTACCTGCCGCTGCTGGCCATGGTCGAAGAGTGCGTCTTCTTCAACGCCGTGCCCAAGCTCACCGTCGGCCTGACGCCCGTGCTCCTCGAGCAGCTCGCGCACGAGCACTTCAAAAAAGGTTTCGAGCACTACCTCAACGACCGCGCCCAGCGTGCCCGCGAAGACCGGGCCGACTTCGAGAAAAGTCACGACGGCCACCTCGCCTACCTCGCCGAGCGCTGGGAGCAGACCTACACCAAGCTGCTCGCACAGTTCGAAGACATCGGCCGAGACATCCCCAAGGCCTTCGCCAAGCTGGCCGACAAGGGTTACCTCGAGATCCTCACCAGCAACGCGACGCACGGCTACATGCCGCTCTTGCTCACCGACTCTGCCCTGCGCGCGCAGATGCGCGCGGGCATCGCGTCCAGTGAACGCATCCTGGGCTTCCGGCCCAAGGGCATGTGGCTGCCCGAGTGCGCGTACCGGCCCAGCGGCACCTGGCACCCGCCCATCGCGTGGGGCCAGCCGCACGTCCGGCCCGGCATCGAACACATCGTCGCCGACGAAGGCATCCGGCACTTCTTCGTCGAAAGCCACCTCGTCACCGAGAGCCGAAGCGAGCAGGCCTTCAACGAAGGCCTGTGGACCAAGGTCGGGTGGGACGAGGCCGGCAAGTACCCCAACCGCGGATGGCGCAGCGTCAACGAGGCACACGGCGTCAACAGCGACGGCAACGGCCTCGCCCGCGCATGGGTCCTTGCGCGCGACCAGGCCGCCTGCGAAAAAGTCTGGTCAGGCACCATCGGATACCCCGCCGACGGCGCTTACCTCGAGTTCCACAAGACCCACGGCCGAACACGCGGCCTGCGCTACTGGAAGATCACCGGCAACAAAGTCGACCTGGGCGACAAGCACTACTACTACCCCGACGACATCCCCGGCAAGCTCCACGAACACGTCGCACACTTCTGCAACGTCATCAAAGAACGCCTGAAGCACCACCGCGACACCACCGGCCGAAACAACGGCGTGGTCGTCTGCACCTTCGATGCCGAGCTCTTCGGCCACTGGTGGTCCGAGGGCGTCCGCTTCATCCGCGACGTCATGCTCACGCTCCACAGCGACCCGCAGGTCCAGCTGCGCACCAGCAACGAATACCTCGACAGCACGTTCTGCGACAAGGTCGTCGCGCTGCCCGAGGGCTCCTGGGGCGAGGCCGGCGACCACCGAGTCTGGACCAACGACCAGGTCAACTGGATGTGGGAGATCGAGTACCGCTGCGAGAGCACCTTCGGCCGACTCACCTACGAACTCGACTGGCGCAAGAACGCCGCCGTCCGCGACCTGCTCGAAAAAGCGGGACGCGAGCTGCTGCTACTCCAGGCCAGCGACTGGCCCTTTGTCATCAAACGCGGGCAAGCCATCGACTACGGCATCAAACGCTTCATTCAACACGTCGCCCGCTTCGACGTCCTCACCGACCTTGCCAACAAAGTCGCGTCCAACAACAAGTACCTCGGCTCACTCACCGACATCGAACGCCACGAGATCACCGATGCCGAGATCCACGACGTGATCTTCCCGAAGATCGATCTGAACTGGTGGAACGCGTGAGGCGGGGGAGTGGGGAGTGGGTGTTGGGGATTGGTCTTAAATCCATCGCGTAGCGCCGCGACTTGTCGCGTCTTCCTACACCACACACCATGCAACTGCTTCTCGCAACGACAAACCCGCACAAGCTCGACGAACTCCGCGCTGTGATTGCGACTCCGGCGATCCAGTGGACGACGCTGGACGTGCTGGCGCGTGAGTACCACGACCGGTTCACCGATGCCGTCGAAGACGGCGAGACGTTCGAGGCGAATGCGCTCAAGAAAGCCGAGCACTACGCGCAGCAGTCCGGGTGGATCACCGTCGCGGACGACAGCGGCCTCGAAGTCGATGCGCTCGGCGGGGAGCCGGGCGTGTACTCGGCCCGTTACGCGGGCACGTCTGGGCCACGGGCACAGGTCGATCAAGCCAACAACCGCAAACTGCTGGAAGCGCTGCACGATGTGCCGATCGAACGGCGCACCGCGCGGTTCGTGTGTTGCATCGCCA
Source organism: Phycisphaera sp. (assembly GCA_036746415.1). Classification (GTDB taxonomy): domain Bacteria; phylum Planctomycetota; class Phycisphaerae; order Phycisphaerales; family Phycisphaeraceae; genus DAIOEG01. The sequence goes on from DAIOEG010000010.1 coordinate 9,342, forward strand.
TCGCATCACCGGCATCCACCAAGCACCCGCAGCTGCAGACGCCGCTCATCGTGCGCGGCACCGTCGAGGGGCGCATCCTGCTGCCGCATGAAGCCGACAACCCGCACGAGCCGGCGCTGGGCCGGGGCCACAACGGCTTCGGGTACGACCCCCTCTTCATGCTGCCCGACACCCACCCGCAGCACCCCGGCAAGACCACGGCCGAGCTTGCATCACACGAAAAAAACGCGATCAGCCACCGTGGAAACGCCGCACGCCTGCTACTCGAACGCCTCACAGCCCTTGGCGTTTATTGAATCACTGCCAGGTACGAGCCGCGACCGTCAGGGAGCGGGGCCGTGCCGCTGTTCAGCGATGTTCCAGCGCGCAAGCGGGGTTTGATCGCGCTTGCGCTACGACAGATCGCACGATGTGTCACCGCCCCGCTCCCTCACGGTCGCGGCTCGTGGTTGCGTCTTCCGCATCACTCCGTGTCCGTCGGCTCGTCAAACTCGATGCGGTTGCGTTGCAGCGTCGTGCCCATCGCGGCGTAGAGCTGCGAGATCGCGGTCATGTAGTCGGCCCGCGCCCGGGCCTCCTGCGACTCGGCATCCGCAAGCCGTTGCTGTGCCTGCAGCTTCAAGTCCAACAAGAACTCGGGCGTGAGCGCGACGCCGGCGTCTTCCTGGGCCTGGATCGCGCGGAGGTTCTCGGCTGCTGCGCGGCGGGCGGCGCGGGCGGCGCCGATCAACTCGTACTGCGTGACGATCTCACGCATCGCGTTCTTCACATCCAGCACGACATCCTGCGCGGTCCGCTGGTAATCACCGACCGCCTGGCGACGCTCGAGCTGACGCTGCGAATACAACGCGTCGGCCGAGCGGTTCCCGATCGGTTGTTCAAACTCAAGGCCGAGCAGGTAATCGATGAAGTCCGCTTCGCGCGCATCGTCGTACGCCTCGCCGATGGCCTTCTCGGCGACGCCGTTGAGCCCGACGCTCGCGGTCAGGTCCAGCTGTGGCAAGCGCGCGTTGTCCGCGACGCGCTGTCGGATCGACGCGTCACGGATGCTCAGCACCGACTGTCGCAGCTCGGGCCGTTCACGCAGCGCGGTCGTCACGGTGTCCAACAGCGAGAACGACACCGGCTCATCCACCGGTTGATCCACGCCGCGCAGCAGCGTCTCCTCCGCCAGCGGAAGATCGGGCGCATTGATCAGGCGCTTCAATTGGTCGGACGCGACACGCCATTGTTGACGGGCACGGATGACGTCGGCCCGGCGGAGCTCGACCAGCGAGTTGGCCTCGGTGAAGCGCACGGGCGAGACGTCGAAATCGAGCCGTTCACGCAGGCGGTCGCGCTCTTCCAGCGTGCGGTTGTAGAGCTGCTGTTGGATCAGCAGCTGTTGGCGCGTGAACACGAGGTTCCAGTACGCCTGCTCGACGTTGGTGACGATGGTGATAAGGTCTTCGCGCAGCTGCTCGGTTGCGGATCGTCGGGCGTTCTTTGCCAGCACGATGTTGGAGCGGGCGATGTCACCGCCGAAGTTGCGCAGCAGCGGCTGACGCAGGCCCAGGATCACGTCGGCCCGGTAGAACGGCGAGACGCCGTCGAAGCTGGGGTCTTCCGAGACGCGTGTGAAGCTGGTTTGTGCGGTGAGCGTGCCGCCGGTGGCGAGGAGCGGTTGGCGGATGCCGGTGGTGAGCTGGGCGGACTGCGCCTGTCGGTCACCGCCCGTGCCGAAGAAGGTGGCGGGCGCGATGCCAGGCCGGTCGGTGTTGGAGTAGTCGAGGTTGGTGAAGAACACCGCGTCGAACTGGGCCTGGGCCTGCACCACCTGTGCCTCGGCAATGGCGGGTGAGAGGCGAGCGACGCGCAGGTCCAGGTTGTTCTGCACCGCCAGGCCGATGGCACGGCTGAGCGGCAGCTCAACAACTTCGTCTTCCTTTCGACCCAGCAGGTCGCCGCCGGTCTCGACGGTCTTGCCTTCATACGCGTCCAGGCCACTCATCGCGTCCAGCTCTCGCCGGCGGTCTTCACTCAACGCCGACTCGACATCGGAGGCGTCGCGCGACACCTTGACCACCGGGCCTGCCGAGACCGACTCGAGAAACTGCCGATGCGACGACAGCAGCGACTCGCGCAGCGCCGCCTCGTCCGTCCGCTCCATCGGGCTTGAACACCCCACGAGCACAACACCCGCGGACACCACCGCGCAGACCCGGCCCGACTGCATCACACGTGATAACTGCATCGTCAGATGTTCACAGGCCCCGCTAGCCGCGTCAAACGACCTTGCATGAGATGCACAGTCGCGCACTCGTTCACGCGTCCGCCTGCAGGCCGAACTGTCGGATTTTCTTATAGAGCGTCGTGCGGTTGATCTGCAACTGCCGGGCTGTTTCGTTGCGGTTCCAGTGGTTGGCGCGCAGCGCCGAGAGCAGGATCCGCCTTTCGGGCTCCCATAACGCCTGCTCCAACGGCATCGGTGTCCACACATTCTCACCACGTGTCGCAGGCCCCGCGCCATCCGCCGGTGCAGGTGGCCCGTCGATCACGCTTTGCGCACGACGATCGGTGCGGAGCGTCTCGGGCAGGTCGTCGGGCGTCATCGTCATGTGACGTGACAGGACGACCGCGTGCTCGATCGCGTTCTCCAGCTCGCGCACATTGCCGGGCCAGTCGTAACGCTGCAACAGCTCCATCGCCTCGACGCTCAAGCGCCGGTCCCGGCCGGCCTGCTCACAGTGCTTCTGCACGAAGTGCTCGGCAAGCAGCACGATGTCGCCGGGGCGCTGCCGAAGCGCTGGCATCTCGATGTGGACGACGTTGATCCTGTAGAACAGGTCTTCGCGGAAACGCCCCTGCTTCACCAGCCGCGACAGGTCTTCGTTTGCAGCAAGCACGAAACGCACATCGACCTTGCGCGTCTGCGTCGAACCCACTGGCTCGAAGCAGCGATCCTGCAACACGCGCAGCAGCTTTAACTGAAGCGCGGGCGTTGCCGAGTTGATCTCATCGATGAAGAGTGTGCCTTTGTCTGCGGAGGCGAGTCGTCCTTGCTTGTCGCTCTCGGCCCCGGTGAACGCGCCTTTGACGTGGCCGAACAGCTCGCTCTCCAACAGCGTCTCGGGGATCGAGCCACACGCGAACGTGACAAACGGCCCACGGCTGCGCGGGCTCAACTGGTGCACCGCGCCGCCCACCACCGACTTGCCCGTGCCCGACTCGCCGGTCACCAGCACCGTCGTTCGGCTGTCGGCGACCGCTTCAATCAGGTCATACACCTTCAACATCCGCCGGTCCGCGCCGATCAGGCAGCCGACGCCGAACCGCTCGTCAAGCCGGCGCTTGAGGTCCGTGTTCTCTGCGAGCAGCGCCTGCTGGTTGGCCGCCTTGCCCACGGCCAGCAGCAGCTCGGTATCGATGAGCGGCTTGGTGAGGTAATCCACCGCGCCGAGCTTCACCGCTTCCACCGCGTCATCGATCTTGCCAAAGCCGGTGATGACGACGGGCACCACGTCCAGCCGACGCACGCGCATCTCGCGCAGCAGCGACAGGCCATCGACCCTTGGCATGTTCATGTCGGTCACGAGCACGTTCACGCCGCGCGAGATGTCCGACATCACGTCGATCGCCTCTTGCCCATCGTGTGCGGTCAGCGTGTCGTAGCCCTTCTCGGCCAGTCGTTCTGCCAGCGAGTCCGCGACGATCGGGTCGTCGTCGACGATGAGCACGCGAGTGTTCATAGGCGTGTGCCTCCCGGGATCAGGCCGAGCCGTTGGACGAGGAAGGACGCGCGGGGAACCGCAGCGTGAACACCGCGCCGCGCGGCTTTTGGTTGGACAGCGTGATGCGCCCGCCGAGCTTGACCGCGATCTGCTTGCAGACGCCAAGGCCCACGCCGTGGCCGTCGGCCTTGGTCGTGAGGCCGATCTTCAGTCGTCCGCTTGCGTCGAACAGCGAGCGATCCAGCCCCGCGCCCGAGTCGGTCACGGTGAGCACGACCTCTCCGTCGTCCAGGTCGAGGCGGACCTCGACGCGGTCGTTATGTGCGGCGTCTGGCATGCTGCTGCGTCGGGACTCGATGCTCTGCTGTGCGTTGCGGATCGCGTTCGCCAGCACGCTGTAAATCGCGTCTGCGGGCAGCTTGGCCGCGTCCTGATCGACGATGCAAGCGAGGGTGATGCCCATGTCATCCAAACTCGGGCCAAAGGCGTGCATGGCGTACTGGATCGCATCCGCGATCGTGCCGGTGTGGTCGCGGAGCGAGTCGCTCAGCGTGTCGATGCTGGACTTGTCGTTGGCGTTGGCTCGATCCGATGTCGGCAGTTTCGCCCACGCCTCGATCACCTCGATCATGCGCAGCATGAGGCGGTCGGCGGTCTCAAGTTTGCCCAGCGCATCGCGCTGCGTGTCGTCCAGCGCCGTGTCACGCAGTCGGCGGATCGCAAGCTCGACGCTGCGCAGCGAGCCGTCGAGCAGGTTGTTCAGCTCGTGGGCAAGTTGGGCAGCGCCTCGGTCGGTGGTCGCCGTCGGGCGTGCATGCGTCGGGTTGGAGTCGGCCGGTGTTGCCATCCCACCACACCATCGGTCGGTGGCGGGCGCGAGTGAACCCGGTGCTGTTGTTTTTTTGCATCACGTGGCCGGCGGTGCGGGCAGTTGTGCGGAGCGCGCGTTGTTCGGCGCTGGCACGCGGTGCCGGGGCGACTCGATCTCGCCAAGCCGACCCAGCCACTCAGACGAGGTCCACATCACCGCCCCGCTGCCGGCCGGCCAAAGGGCGACGCGGACCAGCGACTGGCCCTGGGCCCGCAGTTTCATGAGTGAAACGTCGATCAACCGCCGCGCGGTGTCCGTGTCATCCGGGTCGCCCGAGGCCAGATCGACGCGCACGCCCCCGCCCTGCAAGCGTGAGATCACCGATGCGGCCGACATCTCGCCGGCGTCTTGTGCAAAGTGACTCAAGTCGTGACAACTGCCGGGCCCGTCGATCGGCGCCCCCATCGCCGCCACGAACATCGTCGCGTCCGCTTTCTCTTTCAGTCGGACCTCACGCAGCGGTGCCACCATGCAAAGGCACATCGACCGAAAGTGTGTGTCAGTTAATCGCGTTTTTTTATGCGAGGCCCAACGCGGATGCGTCGCGGTCGCTGAGCATCCCGCCGTCGCTGCGCGGGCGGACCGTGCCGTCGCGCTTCCACGAGCGGGCACACTTGGGGAACTTGTCATCGTCGCGCAGGTCGTCCACCTGCACGCCGTTGACCGCAGCGTCCACCACGAACCGCGACACGCCGCACAGGTCCGCCAGGTCCACGGGGTCAAAGCCCGACAACACGCCCTTGTCGTCGGCCACGCGCAGGCCCGCGTCGAGCGGGTTCTCGATGCCCTGCTGGCGAGCCGACTCGAGCGCCTTCTGCCAGGTCTCTCGCTCGGCCATCACGCTGGCCCAACGCGCATCAGCCGTTACGGCCGCGATCGAGCCAAACACGCCGGCGTGGATACTCGTCGCCTGATCAACGCCGGGCAACATCCGCCACGCCTCATCCGCCGTGTGCGGCAACATCGGCCCGAGCAGCCGACACAGCGCATCGGTCGCCACGTGCATCACGGCCTGCGCCTCGCGACGCCTCGGCGAGCCCGTCGCGTCGCAGTACATCCGGTCCTTGACCGCCGCCAGATACACCGCGCTCAGCGTCTCGTTGCTGAAATCAAACAACGCACGATGCGCAAGCGAGAATTGATACCGCTCGTACGCCTCGACCACACGTGTTTGCAATTTCGACAGCTCCGACAGTAACCACGCTTCCAACGACGTTGGCTTGATCTGCCTCAGCAGCGCCTCTCGCTGCGCGATATCAAAATCGCTGAGGTTGCTGAGCAGGAAGCGCAGCGTGTTGCGGACCTTGCGGTACGACTCGCCGGCGAGCTTGAAGTAGCTCGGGTCGACCTTGATGTCGTTGTCGGTGTTGAGCGACGCGACCCACCACCGGCAGACATCCGCGCCGTAATCCTTCATGAGGTCGTCCACGTTGAGCGTGTTGCCCAGGGACTTGCTCATCTTCTTGCCGTCCTTGTCGACCATGAAGCCGTGCGTCAGGATCGCCTTGAACGGCGGGACGCCCGTGACAGCGAGCGCCGGCAAGAGTGAGTGCTGGAACCACCCGCGGTGTTGGTCGGACCCCTCGAGATACAGCTCGGCCGGGAATGCCTCCCCTGCTTGCTGATCGCGCCAACCACTGCGCAAGACCGCGTTCCACGATGACCCCGACTCGAACCACACGTCAAACGTGTCGCCGCCCTTGCGCAGCGTCACGAAACCGTCGGCATGAGCCCACCCGGGCGCATGCGCATCGGTGCTGGGGTCGTAATGCTTGAGCAGCTCCTGCGGTGTTGAAAGAAACCACGCATCGCTGCCCTTCTCGTTGAACATGCGCGCGACGGCTCGCACGCTTTCAGCGGTGAGCAGCGGCTCGTTGTTCTCGTTGAAGAACGCGGGGATGGGCAGGCCCCAGGCGCGTTGGCGCGACACGCACCAGTCCGGCCGGGACTCGAGCATGCCACGCATGCGGTTCCGCCCCCACTCGGGGATGAAGCGCACGCCCTGCTGCGTTGCTTGTAGCGCCGCGCTGCGCAGCGTCGACCCGCCGTCGCGCTGCATCGGCTTGTCGACGCCGATGAACCACTGCTCGGTGGCGCGGAAGATCACCGGCTGCTTGCCCCGCCAGTCGTGCGGGTAGCTGTGCGAGAACGTTTCGCTGTGGAACAGGTGCCCGCTGTCACGCAGGCGATCGACGATGAGGTCGTTGGCCTTCCAGATGGACATCCCGCGCAGCCAGTCGGGGACGGTGTCGTCGTACGTGCCGTCTTCAAGCACCGGGCAGTAGACGGGCAGGCCCTCGCGCAGGCCTGTTTGATAGTCCTCTGCCCCGTGGCCGGGCGCGGTGTGGACGAGGCCCGTGCCGTCTTCGGCGGTGACGTACTCGGCAGCGACGACCTTGCCCTTGCGATCGATGAAGGGGTGTTGATACACCTTGCCCACGAGTTGCTCGCCGCGCTGTGTGATCGTTGGCTCGCTTGCTCTTGCACCGATGCGCGCGAACACGTTGTCCGCCAGTGCGCAGGCCATCCACGCCTGCTTGCCGTTGGGCAGCGTGTACAGGCCGTAGTCGAAGCGCGGATGCACCGCGACCGCGAGGTTGGCGGGCAGGGTCCAGGGCGTGGTGGTCCAGATCATGAAGCCGACGTTGGCGTCGTCGCTTGAAGCGAACCAGACGTACACGCTCGTATCGATGCGGTCGTAGTACTCCAGCTCGGCCTCGGCCAGGGCGGTGCGGTTGTCGATCGACCAGTGCACGGGTTTTTTGTCGCGGTACACGAGGCCCGCGTCGATCATGCCGGCAAACACGTCGAGCACGCCGGCCTCGTAGCGCGGCAGCATCGTGAGGTACGGGTCTTCATAGTCCGCCAGCGTGAGCAGGCGCTGCATCTGCGCCTTCTGCGTCTTGACGAACTTCTCCGCGTAGCTCTTGCACTTGTTGCGGATCTTCATGACATCAGGGGCTGAGGGGGGAGCGGTTGCAGATGCCTCGCTCTTCTCTTTGCCTGACCCCTTGGCCCCTGTCCCCTCGGCCCCTTTCTGCTCCCACTCCTGCATGACCTTGTGTTCGATGGGCAGGCCGTGGCAGTCCCAGCCGGGGGTGTAGGGGCAGTCGTAGCCCATCATGCTGCGTGAGCGGACGACGAAGTCTTTGAGGACTTTGTTGAGCAGGTGTCCCAGGTGGATGTCGCCGTTGGCGTAGGGCGGGCCGTCGTGCGCGACGAACGCGCCGCGTGGGTGCGGTCGGCTGCGCAGCTGTGCGTAGAGCTTGATGGTGTCCCAACGCTTGATCGACGCGGGCTCGTTCTGCACGAGGTTGGCTTTCATGTTGAAAGCGGTCTTGGGCAGGTTCAGCGTGTCTTTGTAGTTGGGCGCATCGGCGTTGGGCATGGTGTTCTCTCGGGCAGGCCCGGGAGTTTACCGCCTCGGCCCCTGGCCACTGAGCAGGTGACCGAGCGGCCCGGTGATCTGGTTGAACCGCGGCGCGGGCAGACTCACCGTGCCCCACTTCTCCGAACGCTTCTTCGCAGACGGCTCGTAGTCCGCCAGCCGACACGCCAGCACCGCGTACCAACGCTGACCAAACTCGAAGACCTCCAGAAATAGCGCATCGGGCGGCTGCGCATCGCACCAAAACATAAACGCAAACGCCGGCTCAAAGCCCTCGCCGAAGATCCCCGACCAACGCTTTAAGCAATCGATGTCGTCCTGCGTGACCCAGTTCTGGAGCTGCCGACCGTTGCCCGCGGCGTGCTTCCGGCCTTTCACATCGACGAGCAGGTTCGGCCCGTCCTGCGCATAGACCACAAAGTCAAAACTCTTGAGCGACATCGCAACGCCAGAGCCACCCTTGCCCTGCAACGCACGACGCGCCTCGTCCACCGCGACATACGGCACGCCGTTGGCGCGCAGGTAATGCTCGAACGCTGCTTCGTAATGATGCCTCCTCTGCGCCACATACAAAAGATACTCGAAGCCCACGCTGCG
>DAIOEG010000011.1:0-17854 GCA_036746415.1 Phycisphaera sp.
GATCTTCGATTCAGTTAATCCGCTCCAGGATTTTGTTTTGTCGCGTTTTCTGACGGAAAACCGGCACCCACTTTTCCTGAAAACGCTCACGAAGGCATCGCGCGCCGCAGGCGGCCGCGCGCAGGCGGTGAGGCCGCCAAGGTCCTCGCCGAGGCCCGGGCCATCCGCTGGACCCTCGCCCTGTCCGAGCAGGCCCGCGCCGCCAGCTTCACCTTCGATATGGAAGCCCACAAGCGCGCCCCCGAGTATTTCAAGCAGCGCATGTACCTCGACACCATCGCAAGCAACCTCCGCGATGCACGCAAGATCATCAACACCGTTCAAAGCTCGCAACCCCCCACCATTCGGCTTAACCTCGAAGACCAGGACGGCGGGGCCAACCTGTTTATGGAGACCCCGTAAAACTGAAGAGCCCAGACCGAGCAATGCAAATCCTGCATCAGCGTGTGGAACTACCGCGATGACTCGCTGCTTGCATTGACTCGCTTTTGTGCTTCTTCGATTTTCACTTTTCGTTCTATTCACTTTCCACTGTTGCCCCCACCATGCGTCAATCCATCAACATCCTGATCAGCGTCATCATCGTGGCCGTGCTCGCGGCGTACATGTGTACCTTCACCGTGCGTTACGACGAGACGGCCGTGCGCACCGTGCTTGAGAAGGCCGGCCCCGACGACCTCATCACCGAGCCGGGCATCCGTGGCATGCTGCCCTGGCCGGCGGGCAAGGTCTACAAGTACCCCAAGAAGCTGCAGGTGCTCGAGGACGTGGACCAGCAGCTGCAGACCCGCGACAACTTCTCGATCGTCGCGCGGGCCTTTGTCACCTGGCGTGTGAGCGACCCGTACCAGTTCTTCCAATCCGTCCGCGACCTGAACAAGGCCGCGAACGACAACATCAAGCCGACGATCCCCGACGTGGTCAGCCAGGTCCTGGGCCGATACGCCTTCAGCGACCTGGTCAACACCGACCCCTCCCGCGTCAAGCTCCCGCAGATCGAGCAGGAGATCACCGACACGCTCGCGCAGCGCATCGCCTCGCTCAACATCGGCGTGACGATCGAGCACGTGGGCCTGCGTCGTCTCGTGCTGCCCGAGACGGTGACGGAGAAGGTCTTCGAGTCCATGCGCTCGACCCGCGAAGCGCTCGCCAAGAACGCCGAGCAGGAAGGCCAGGCCCGCGCCCAGCAGATCACCAGCGAGGCCAACTCCGTCCGCGACCGCATCCTCGCCTTCGCCAACTCGACCGCGACCGCCATCCGGGCCGAGGGCCAACAGGAAGCCGCCCGCCAGTTCGACGTGTTCGCACAAGACCCCGAGCTGGCCGTGTTCCTCCGCAAGATCGACACGCTCAAACAAGTCCTGGGCAACCGCACCACCTACATCCTCGACCCCAACAGCACCGAGTTCCTCGACCTGCTGCGGACCACCCCGCCCCAGTCGAACTGACACAACACACACACCAAGCCCACGTTCACGCAGCGCGGGCCCACCACTCGGCACCCTCATGCCCGACCACGACCATCACGACCACAGCAACGGTAACGGCAACGGTCTCACCGCCCTCGCCACGCCGACCACGCCGCTGTCCAAGAACGACCGACTCTCGCAGCTTGCCGGCCCGTCCATCCGTCCAGACGGCGATGACCCCGCGCAGCAGGCGCTCGGCGATGCGCTGCGCGTCAGCTTCACGACACTCAAAGCGCTCATGATCGCGCTGCTCGTGCTCTACCTGTTCTCAGGCGTCTTCCGCGTGGAACAAAACGAGCGGGCCGTGCGACTGGTCTTCGGCCAGATCGTCGGCAGCGGCGAGCAAGCCGTGAAGCAGGCCGGCTGGCACTGGAACTGGCCTTTCCCCATCGGCGACACGGTGAAGATCTCCGTCGCGCCGCAGCGCCTCACGCTCGACCGCTCGTTCATGTTCGACATCCCCGAGGGCATGCGCGGCCGAACGCTCGAAGAACTCGCCGCAGGCAACGCCCGCGCCCTGAACCCCGAGCTCGACGGCTCGCTCATCACGGGCGATGCCAACCTCGTCCACGGCGTGTTCACCACCAGCTACCTCATCAGCGACCCCGCCGCCTTCATCCAGACCCTGGGCAACCCCGCCTCTGACCCGCTGGACGCCCAGCGCCTCGAAGCCGTCCTCCGCTGCGTGCTGGAGCAAAGCGTCCTCAAAGCCATCGCCTCCACCACCGCCGATCAGGTCGTCGCGGGCGTCGCCAACCAGAGCGAGGCCCGCCGGCTGGCGCAGCTCACGCTCGACTCCTTGAACACCGGCATCACGCTGCAAGACCTGCGCATGGAGGTCTCGACCTTCCCGATGCGTGTCCGCGACGCCTACGGCCTGGTGCCCAATGCGGAGGCCCAGCGTGCCAAGCTCATCAACGATGCCGAGACCCAACGCCGCGAGACCCTCGGACAGGCCGGCGGCGCGGCAGCACTGCCCACGGGCACCGGCAGCGACGGCCCGCTCGTCACGCTGCTCAAGCAGTACGAACTCTCCACCGTCGCAGGCGACCCGCAAGCCACCACGCAACTCCGGGCCGACCTCGATAACGCCTTCCGCTCACTCAAAACAACGCAGCCCAACAGCGATGCCACCCTCGACGTCGGAGGCGCCGCCGCCGGCGTCATCAACCAGGCCCGCACCGACCGCACCGCCCTCGTCCAGACCGTCAACCAGGAAGCCAACACCTTCCGTAAGCTGCAACAGGACTACCGCAACAACCCCGCCCTGTTCAAAGCGCTCTTGTGGGAACAGGCCAAGCAACAGATCTTCCAACGTGGCAACGACATCGAGACGTTCTTCTCGATGGATGGCGAGGTCCGCATCGACCTCAACCGAGACCCCCAGATCGCAAGAGAACGAGAACAAGCCCGACTCCAAGCCGACCGCGCCGCGCGGGAAGGAAGATAACTTTCATCGCCAAGACGCCAAAGGGGCCAAGACCCGCCAAGGCATGAACAATGTGTTTCCTCGCGGAACTTGGCTTTCTTGGCGTCCTGGCGATTCAATCCACCATGACTACTCCCGTCATCCAATGCGTCAAGCTCTCCAAGGTCTTTAAGGACTTCTGGCTTCGGCCCCGCGTCACCGCGGTCGATGCCATCGACCTGGATGTCCGGCAAGGCGAGGTCTTCGGGCTCCTGGGGCCCAATGGGTCGGGCAAGTCGACGACCATCAAGATGATCCTCGGGCTGCTCCACCCCACCGCAGGCCGCATCGCCGTCCTGGGCAAGTCGCCGCGCGATGTCGCCATCAAAGAAGACATCGGATACCTCCCCGAAGAGTCCTACCTCTACAAGTTCCTGAGCGCACGCGAAACCCTCGAGTATTACGGCCGGCTGTTCCACCAGGACCGACGACGACGCCAACGACGCATCGATGAACTCCTCGAAATGGTCGGCCTCGACAAGGTCCAGCGTCGGCCCATCGGCGAGTACTCCAAGGGCATGCAGCGCCGCATCGGCCTCGCGCAGGCGCTCATCAACGACCCGCAGTTGCTCATCCTCGACGAGCCGACCACCGGGCTGGACCCCATCGGCACACGGCAGATCAAAGACCTCATCGTCCGGCTCAAAGACGTCGGCAAGACCGTGCTGCTCTGCTCGCACCTGCTCGCCGACGTCGAAGACGTCACCGACCGCTGCGTCATCATGTTCGGCGGGAAGGTCCGACGCGCGGGCACCATCGACGAGCTGCTCACCAAACACGACCAGACCACGATCACCACCGACGCCCTGCCGCCGGAGGTTGAAGAGCAAGTCGTCGCCGCCCTCGAAGCGCGCGGCCTGCACTCGGTGCAGGTGCAACGCTCGCGCCAGCGCCTCGAGTCGCTGTTCCTCGACATCGTGGACCAGGCCCAGCGCGAAGGCCTCGCCACAGCGGGCGCAGGCAACAAGGGCGGCGTCGCTCGCTTCCTCACCGAGGCTGGCACCGCCGCCGTCGCCGAGCCCGCTGGCCAAGCCGTGATCGAACAACTCACCCAGCCCGCCGTACCTGCACAAGATGTGGCCCGCGCTGCGGCCCCTGCGGCCCCGACAAACGACGCCGTGCTGGATGCCCTGCTCGACAAACCGGCCGCCGCCGCTCAAAAACCCGCGCCGTCACCGACCAGCTCGCCCCAGACCCCGCCCACACCGACACCCCGGGCCGACCGCTCGGTGATCGACGATTTGCTGGGTTGATGCGACAGGCCATGGTGAGGCGGTAGGACGAATGGGCTATCGGTTTTTAACGGGAGATGCAGTCGAGCCGCCTTGAATCTAAGCGGACATCTGATGATCCCGAACGCCACAGTGGGCATTTATGATGACTCAACGCCTTACCCTGTACATCGCTGTCTTGCTTGGCGTCCTTCTCGTCTCAACGGGGCTGGCATGGTTCCTCCACGCGCAGGGCCAGCCGACCGCCGGCTCGGTCGTGGGCATGGTGGGTAGTGTGCTCCTGCTCGCGTGGGTGTGCGGGGGGCTGTGGGTGTGGCGGGACCGGCGGTGGGTCGCGTGGCTGGGCAAGCTCATCGTTGGCTCGGGGGCGGCGGGGCTGCTCGTGCAGTTCGGCTGGAGCTTCGACTTCGCGGGGCTGTCGCTCCTCGCGGCGGGCGTGTGGGGCATGGGCGTGACGTTCATGGTGGGGCTGGTGCTCTTGCAGCTCCTGCTGTCGGCCCGCGTGCCGGCGCTGCCGATGCTGGACGGGGTGCTCAGCGTCGCGCAGACGATGGTGCACGAGGCGATCCGCGCGAAGGTGGGCCTGGTGTTTGTCGTGATCGTCGTGCTCGTCGTGCCTGCGCTGCCGCTCATGCTGGCCGAGCCACGACTCGAGTATCAGGTCGGCAACTTCCTGATGTACGCCACGATGGCGACCGGGCTCATGCTCGGGCTCATGACGATCGTGCTCACCGTGCGATCGCTCACCAGCGAACTCAAAGACAAGCAGGCACACACCAACCTCACCAAGCCCATCACCCGGCCCGCGTACCTCATGGGCAAGTGGGTCGGCGTCATGGGCCTCAACGCGCTGCTGCTGGCGGTCGCTGGCGTGGGCGTCTACGCGGCGGTGCGTGTGCTCACCGTGGATATCGACGCGACCGCGCAGGATGCCCTCGACGCCGCCGCCGTGCGTGAACAGGTGCTCGCCGCCCGCGTCGCGCTGTCGCCCCGCGAGCCGCAAGACGGCTGGCTCGACCGCCAAGTGCAGCAACGCCTCGACGAGCTGCAGCAGCGCGACCCGCAGTCCTACGGCCCGCCGGGCACCAAGCTCACCTCGCTGCCACAAGAGGTCCAGGGATCGCTCTTTGAAGAAGTCGCGCTGCGCTGGATGGCCGTGCCGTTCCGAGGCACGCAGACCTATCGCTTCACGGGGCTTGAAAACGCCGCGCGATACGGCGACGCCGTCCAGCTGCGCATCAAGCCCAAGTTCTCCGGCGGGACCACCGAAGACAACAAGCTGCAACTGCTCTTCCGCGTCAATGGCCGGGAGCTGCCCTTCCTCGTCCGACAACACACCGGCTGGGCCGCGATCCCGCTCCCACGCATCGCCGACGACCGCTTCCACATCTTCAGCATCCCCACCGAACTTATCACCGACGGCAGCATCACCCTCGACATCCAGAACGCCACTCTCGACAACTCCACACAGTCCACCATCACCTTCCAAGGCGCCGACGCGATGGAGCTCTACTACACCGTCGGCTCCTTCGCGGGCAACCTTGCAAAGGCGTTCGCGCTGCTGTGGGTCCGGCTCATGTTCCTCGCGATGCTCGGCCTGCTCGCGGGCACGTTCCTGGGCTTCCCCACCGCCCTGCTCTTTTGCGCCCTTGTCTACTTCGGCGCAGCAGGCAGCGCGTTCTTCAGCGAGTCGCTCCGCTGGTACGCCACGTTCCCCAAAGACGACCTGCCGTGGTGGGCACAACTCATCGGCATCCCCACCAACATCTGGAACAACCTGAGCGAAGGCAAAATCTACGACGCGCTCAAGATCGTCATCCGCTCCGTCGGCGAGCTGTTCCGACTCGTCATCCCCTCTTTCAGCGAGTACAACGCCGCGCCGATGCTCGCCGAAGGCAGAGCCATCACCTGGGACATCCTGGGCAGGGCCGCGTTCACCCTGGGCGTCCTGTGGACCGGCGGGGCCATGCTGATCGCCTCGATCCTGTTCTCGCGGAAAGAAGTCGCGCGGGTGATTGTGTAGAGCGAGAGTGGGGAGTGGGTGTTGGGGAGTGGTCTGAACAAGCGCACGACTATGATCGTTTAAACACATGCAACGACCGATTCTCTGACATTCGACCTTCGACATTGAGACCTTCGAACACTCTTTGCTGACCACTCCCCAACCCCAACTCCCCACTCCCCCCATGAACCCCGACCGCATCACCCAACTCGCTGCATTGACGGTTGCCGCTCTGGCGCTTGGGGGCTCGGCGATCGTTGGGCCGATGGTCAGTCGGCAGCGGAGCGACCTGCAGCTGTCGTGGGAATCGATGGGCGGGAACCCTTCGCAGTACGCGGTGCTGACGGCCGGGCTTGGCAGCTTCCGCGGCGTGGCGGTCAACGCCCTGTGGTACCGCGCCGAGATGGAGAAGCGCGAGGGCCGATACGCCGAGGCCAACAACCTCGCGTCGTGGATCACGAACCTCCAGCCACGCATCCCCGGCGTGTGGTCGTTTCAGGCATGGAACCTCTCGTACAACATCAGCGTCGGCACGTACACGCCGCAGGAACGCTGGGACTGGGTCAACAAAGGCATCCACCTGCTCCGCGAGCAGGGCATCAAATACAATCCCGGCTCGCTCACGCTGTACCGCGAGCTGGCGTGGCTGTTCTTCCACAAGGTCGGCCAGTACGCCGACGACATGAACTGGTACTACAAGGCCGAGCTCGCCCGCGAGTGGCACGAGCTGCTGGGCGGGCCCAACGACCGCTTCACCGCCGAGGGCGTCATCGCCGCGATGGACGAGGTTGCGGACGATGCGGACCGCTACCTCTTGTTCTCGCGGCCGCCGCTGAAAGTCCGCGAGCAGCTTCAACAACTCGCGCGGACCGGCGAGGTGCCTGAGATCACCGACGATCTGGACGACCTGCTCGACATGGGCGTGCTGCGTCTGCGTGAGCGGATGGACGGCCTTCGCCGCATGCTTGAGCGTGAGAACAGGCCCAACGCCGCGCAGCGCATGGACGTGCTGACCACGCTCTTAGCCGAGCACGTCGGGCGGGCCGAGCGCGACCCGGTCGCCGTGTTTCAAGAGGAGCACCCGCAGGCGACGCCGGCGATCCGGGCGCTGCGCAGCGCGGGGTTTGATATGGATGAGCGGACGCTGCGTGCGATCGGCCGGGTGCAGATGTACGCGCGCTACGGCGGGCCGGAGTGGCTGGTGACGCTGCCCGACTCGCACATCGGGGCCGACGGTCGGCGGATGATCAACGTCCTGACCAATCCCACCGAAGAACTCGCTGCCTCCTTCGCCCGCCTCATGCCGTTCCTGCGGGCCAAGGTCCTGCTCGAAGACTACAACATGGACCCCACGTTCATGGTCGAAGTCATGCAGCGCTACGGCCCGACCGACTGGCGCGACCCCAACAGCCACGCGCTCTACTGGTCCGCCCTGGGCATCGCCAAGGCCCCCAACATCCGAGGCACGAAAAACCTCGACTACATCAACACCAAGCGCGGCGTCCTCCACGCGCTGCAAAGCATGGTGGACACCGGCAACGTCTCCTACAACCCGCTTAACCCCATGGGCATGCAGGTGGACCTCATGCCCAACCCCGAGTTCCTCGACGCGTACGGCGCTGCGCTCGATGAGTCCATCGAAGAAGCCAAGTCCGGCGAGTTCGGCGAGAACGTCGACGTGTCGCTCTACGAGTCCGGCCACGAAAACTACCTGCAAAAAGCCGTCATGCTCTCCTACCTCTACGGCTCAGAAGAGAAAGCCAACGGCTTCTACCAGCAACTCCGCGACCGCTACAACGACCGCTTTCACAACCGCCTCGCCGATGGCCGGATGCGTTACGAACAACCGCTCGACGACATCGTGTATCAGTTCCTCGTCGAAGAGTCGGACGGGATGGAGACGCAGACGTCGATCCGCTTTGCACTCGAGAGCATGTTCATGCAGGCGTTCGAGAAAGGCCTCGCCGCCGACCGCCCCGGCGTGTTCGCGCAGCTGCTCACGCGCGGCCAGCAGTTCTACGATAAGTATCAGGAAGCGCGGGACTACACGGGCGCGAACGCGGCGCGTGGTCGCCTGACCCTCCCGCCGTACATCGAGATGGTGACGGATGCGTTTGTGCGCTTCATGCAGGAGCCGGGCCTGAGCGTCTACGCCCGCCGCAACGCCTACGCCAACGCGCCCCAGCCCTTGCAGAACACGGCCTACCCGCGTTTCATCAGCGTCCTCCGCGAGCAGGCCCTTGAACAAGGCGTCCCCGCCAACCAGTTCGACGCGTTCCTCCCGGCCCCGCTCAACGCACAGCTGCAGGTGCAGGACACACCGATGGACAGCGGGACGCTGGACCGCAAGTGATGTGCTGCATCACGGGCCCGAGCAGTTGAAACCATCATCACAACGTCTCGATCGCGCCCGCGGTGATGTCGAGTTCATCGGCTCGGGCAATCTTGTCGATCGTGCCGTCTTTGACCCAAACGACACGGTCGGCATTTGCGAGCATCTTGTGGTCGTGCGTGGTGCAGATGACGGTGACGCCTTCATCCACACTGAGCTTCTTGAAGATCTCGATCACCGCTGCCCCGGTGTCCAGGTCGAGGTTCGCGGTGGGCTCGTCGGCGAGCAGGATGGCCGGGTCGTTGACGAGCGCTCGTGCGATGGCGACGCGTTGCTGCTGCCCGCCGGAGAGTTCATCGGGCCGGTGGTGCAGGCGGTGGCCAAGCCCGAGTTGTTCGAGCCGTTTGCGTGAGAGCGCATCTGCATCGGCCACACTCAAACCACGGAAGACCGCGGGCAGCGCGGCGTTCTTCACGGCCGTCAGCGCGGGCAGTAGGTTGTACGACTGGAACACGTAGCCGATGTAGTGGCAACGCACGTACGCCAATTCGCGTTCGCTGAGTCGTGGGAGCGACAGCTCGCCGAGCTTGACCTCGCCGCTGGTGGGCTTGTCGAGCGCACCGATCAGGTTGAACAGCGTGGACTTGCCCGATCCGGACGGCCCCATGATCGCGAGGTACTCGCCCGCCATCGCCGAAAGCGACACGTCCCGCAGCGCATACACCGGCTCCCGCCCCTTGGGCGTGTAACGCTTGGTGACGGCGGTGACGGTGATGAGGGGGGGATGGGACAGGGGAACAGTGGCCAGCGGCCGGTGGCCAGTGGAAGCATCGTTCTCCGCGTGATGTTGGGTGTGGTCTGTCAACGGTTCTACATTCCTCACTGGCCACTAGTCACTCTGGCCACTAGTCACTGGCTACCGGCCACTTCCCTTAAAACGGCAGCTTAAACACCGCCTTGGTCAGGAACGTAAATCCCACGCCCAGTGTGCCGATCAGGCCCATGCCGCACGAGAAGCCCGCGAGCAGCACCGGGACGATCTGACGCCACCGCATGCCGTACTTCTTCTGGAAGTAGTACCGACCGATCAGCGCACCCACGAATTGTCCGATCAGGACAAACGGCAGGGTCTGGTTCAACCCGCGCACAATGCCGTACGTCAGGAACACCGGCGCGCCCAGCCACGACAGCGACGCGAACACCACGCTGCCAAGCCCAAGACCCACGAGCAGATAGTCCACACGGAACGCGCGTTCGAAGTCGCTGAACTGCCCCGTGGTCGAGCTGAAGATCAGCGCCTGCTGCTCGGCCGTGATCTCCCACCACTCCTGCGCAAACGGGTACGCCGGCCCCGGGATGTCGCCCAGCGACCAGATGAAGTGCGCGAACAACACCGAACCCACCAGGATGATCGGCGTGAGCAGGATCTCCGCCTTCCACAGCGACCAGAACTTCGTACCCGTCAGCTCGGCCTGGCGGTAGAGCACCGTCATCGAGCCGTAGTTGTGCAGCGGGATCGGCAGGAACCACACCGCCACGCCCTGATACCCCGACAAGATAAAACTCCCCTCGCGGACAAACGGCACGTTGATCACCTCGCCGGCGATGCCCTCCAAGCGGGCCGTCACGTACGAGATCACCGGCGTATACACCACCGCGTAAAACAGCATCACCACGACCAGCGGCATGTGGACCCGCCCGTCCGCCAGATACAACAGCCAGCACGACACGCCGATGTACATCGCCGTCGTGAGCGCATAGGTCAGCAGGACCCACCGCGTCTTGATGTCGCCGCGTCCCTGCGGGATGCCCAGGTCGCGCTTGTCGATCTCGGTGAGCGATGCCTCGTCTGTGATGCGCTCGGAGCTGATGCGCCGCGCTTTCAGGAGCGCCTTGCCGACGCTGATGAAGCCCGCCAGCGCGATGACCATCGCCACGCCGATGCCGAAGGAGAAGTAGAAGTCGATGTTGTTTTTGTAGACCGTCTCCTGCATGCGGTCGCCGGGCGACCAGCTTGAAAGCACCCCCGCGTCATACAGCAGCGGGTTGGCGACGAACGTGACCACCAGGCCGATCATGCTGCCGATCATCGCCCAATACGGCAGGACCATCCCCGTGAGCATTGCGCCAAGGTCCACCGAGACCGCCACCGCCGTTGCCGGCAGGATCGACGCGGTCTGCTGCGTGTAGTCCACGAACGGCAACGGCAGCAGCATGATCGGCTGGCCCAACAGCGCGCCCGTCACCGTGGGCACGCCTAGGTACACCGCGCCAAACGCCAGCCCCAGCACCGACCCAAACGAGAACACCCGCCAACGCCAGCCGGTCTTGCTCTGCGCCTCGGTCTCCCGGCCATCGCTCTCATCGTCAGGTCGCCACGCGTTCGTGCGTTCTTCTTCCTGTTCTTCCGACAGCGCGAGGATGCCCTGTGCACCGACCGGGGCCATCGGGAACGGCAGCTTCTCGATATCGCTGGTGATGCGGAACAGGCCGTAGCCCAGCACCATGTTGTCCAGCCGACCAATCAACATCGTGAACGCGATGAGCAACAAAGCCGGCAGCCACTCCCACATGAAAAGCGAGCGCTCCGCCAGCACGCCCGGCTGCGACGGCGCGACCCAGTCAGGCACCAGCTCGGCGATGCCCTGCGCCCTTGCCGCTTCGCTTTGCACAAAGAACTGCGACCAGATCGCGCCCAGCCCGCCGTGGAACCCGCCCTGCAACTGCGACGCCGTCACCATGATCGCGCCGGAGATGTAGAACAGCGTGAAGATCTCGGCCTTGCGCAGCACGCGGTTGGTCCGCCGGGCGACCTCGATAAAAAGGATCAGCGTCACCCACTGCGCCGCGGGCCCGATCGACGCCCCCGCCAGCAGCGTCATGTAGATCGACCCGGGCACCATCAGCACCGCGACGAAGAGCGCGCCCAGCAACGACGACCACGAAAAGCCGTCCTCGAACGTCCCCGGCGGGGTCATCATCGCGCGGAACTCTTCGAGCTCCCGATCCACCCCCCGCGTCTTGGGTCTCCAAAGAGCCATGCCGCATCATCGCACGCTTGCGGTTTCCATGCACACACGCCGACGCTGAGCAACGCGAAAGGTCTGGTCATGCATCACGAGGCCGGGTCGGTACAACCCGACTCACGCGTGGCGGGTGGTGGTGGTGGTTTCGAGGGTGATGCGGCGGTAGCGTTCGATCGTTTCGGGTTTGAGTGTGCGCCACAGGAGGAACTGGTGGCGGAGGTGTTTGAGGAAGGTCTTGTTGGCGCGGACCCAGTCGTGCGTCGAGCCGGTGCGGCGGGTGAGGTGAAGGTGGACTTCATCAACGCCCGGCAAGGAGCTGGGCGTCGCGGTCATGGTGAACTGTTGCGTGATACCTAAGTCGAACGGCGCGAGCGCGAGTCGCGCGTGCAGCGTGAGGTGTTGCTCATGGTCGGTGCGGATCTGTACCTGCTGCGCGGCGAAGGCGCCCAGGCCAGCGTCCTGGTGGCCACGGAAGTGCTCGGCCAGGAACGCGACGACGCCTGTCATGTCGTAGGTGCTGACGGTGAAGGGGAACAGGACGCTGAGCGCTTCGTCGCCCTGCGCATCCGTCTGCGGCTGGGGCATGGTCCAGGTGCGGGCGATGCCGGGGTTGGCCGAGCGTGCGGCCCGCCGCGCGGGGTACAGCGCGGACAGCAACACGGTGACGGCCACGGCGAGCATCGCGTAGAGCGCCTGTGTGCTGCTGTAGTTGAGCGCGATGGGCTCGATGTAGCCCGCACGTGAAAGCAGCCCCGCGCCAGCCGCAAACAGCTGCGCCAAGAGCTGCCCCGCCATGCTGCCCAGGATCGCATACACCGCGGCCTCGGCGAGGAACAACGCGCCGACGTGCTTGGGCGACAGGCCCAGCGCGGAGAACGTATAGATCTCACGCTCGCGGTCCGCGATCGAGCCCATGAGCGTTCCGAAGATGATCAGCCCGCCCAGCAACAGCGGCACGAGCACCTGTCCCGCGCCTTGCACCTGCGCCAGCGTCGTGAACACACGGCGCTGCAAGCCCGGCAGCGCGGCCGACCACACGGGCGTCGGCGAGATCATTGCAAGCGTGTCCGCCAGCTCCGTCGGGTCGATCCCCGCCGGCGGGTCGAGCGTCAGCAACCGCAGCTCACCGCCCACGGCCCGCACGAACTCGGCGGAAGCGATCACGGTCTGGTCGGCGGACAGCCGTGTGTAGTCACGGTTGCCGTTGACGTCGGCCTGCGCATCGTCGGCGTTGCGAGTGCGGGGGCTTGTGGCCTGCGCGTTGGCGGCGTCGAAGAAGTCAACGGGCAGCACGGGTTGCTCGTCGAGGTGACGCAGACGGGTCAGCGCGGTCGAGTCGAACTGGCCGGCAACGGTGCGCGGCGAGCCGTGCAGCAGCACCGTGTCACCCACGCGCAAGCCCAAGTCGTCCAGCACCGCACCGGGCAGATAAACCGCACCAGCGCTGAGTTGCTCGGCAACCTCTTGCGGCGTCTTGCGCGCATCAAGCGCCGCGGCAAGCGCTGGCCAGTGCAGAAGCTCGGGCGTCTGCAGGCCGACGATGGCGCGGGCCTGCGCCGCGCGATGCCCTGTCGTGTTGGCCAAGGTGATGTTCTCGTCGGTCAGCCACCACTGCTCGGCCAGCTCGCCCAGCCCGGTGAGTAGCGCCGTCGAGCCCGGCGGGAGCGGCGCGTAATCCAATCGACGCAGCAACACCGCGCCCGCAGGCATGCCCGCGCCCAGCGGGCCCAGCGTCGTGGTCTTTACGCCCAGCTTGCTGCCGAAGCTCGCGAAGGACAGCAGTGTGAACGTGAGCACCATCACCGTCGTCGCGGTCAGCAGCGTGCGCATCGGCCGACGCCGCATCGTGGAGACGCCCATGCCCACCGCGGCCAGCAACACCGCCGCCTGCGACGCGCGCGCATCCGCCGCCGCCGCCGCGTCGCTCTGTCCTTGAAGCTCGGCAAGCTCGGTCTTGAACTTGCGCACCAGCAGCAGGATCACCATGATCGACAGCAGCAGGATCGCAAACGCAAGGAACACCAGCACCGGCGTCGCCGCGATCGCAAAGCCCGGATGCAGCACGTACAGCAGCGCGAACGTGCCAAGGAAATAGCCGGCAAACCCCGCCAGCCGGCCATAGATCGTGACCGCGCCCACCGTGAGCCGTTCCAACGCAAACGCAAACGGGATCGCCAGCAGCAGCAGGATCACCACCGCGTTGACAAGGTCGTCCAGCGCCGCGCGCAGGGGCGTGTACAGCCGCTCCGACAGCGCAAGCGACTGCGTGAACGGCGCGTTGGCCGAGGCAATGCCCGCTTCACGCTCGGCCGCCTGCAACCGCCGGCCGGCGAGCGCATGGAGCGATTCGAGGTCGGGCTTGCTCACGCCACGCGTGCGCAGGATCGTGAGGCGCTGCTCGTTGAGCCGCCACAGGTCCCGGGCCGAGAGAGGCGTGAGCCAGCGCGGCGTACGCAGCGCATCGGGCGCGACGCCTGCATCGGGGTTTGCGACGGCCTGCGACTCGGCTTGAAGCAGCACCGGGCCCTTGGGTTGGAAGACCTTGATGCCGGGGCTGAAGAGCCGGCTTGGCGCGTAGGCGAAGCCCATGCCGTCGGCCTGGCCGATGAGTCGGCGTTGCGGGGGCGGCTCGGTGTTGCCAGCCGCTGAAAGCACCTTGAGAAGCTCGGGGCGCAGCGTCGTGTGCGCCTCCCACGGCAACACGATCGCCCTGGCATCGATGGGCAACAGCTCGGTGCGCAGCGCGGTGGTGATGCGCTGGTGCAGCGTCGCCTGCGAAGTGATGGCCGTGAGCGGGCCAAGCTCACTCGTGAGCGCCGCGAGGGTGACGATGCTGGCCTCGGCGTCGCGGTGGCTGGCGGTGAGGGGGAACCGTCCATGCGCGTTGGCACGCAGCAGCCGCACCGGCTCCCAATCCGCCGCAGAGCCCACGAGCAGCCGGGACCACACGCCCTCGGCCGGGCCCCACCGCACGCCTGGCCAGACCGCCACAAGCGCACCGTCCGCGGGCCGATCCTCCGCCAAACCGCCCACGAGCTTCAGGCCCGCCGACGGCCCACGCAGCTGACCGTCGCTCCAAAGCACGCGGTCGCTCTGGTGCTTGTTGGCGAAGCGCGGCGGCTGCGTCAGCGCCGCGTTGTTCGCAGCGGCGCGCAACAGCGTCAACGCCTCGTCGGCCTGCTGCTGGATACGCAAGAGGTCGAGGCGCTCGAGCGTGTCGCACGGCCGACCCTCGCGCGGCCGAACGTCGTAAGCCGTCACAAAACCCACTTGATACAAGCCGAAAAGACCCGCCACCGCGCCGCTGTGGAACCGCTTGCCCGCCACCAGCGCCAGCCCCGCGTCGGGGTCGCGCAAGCTCGCGGGCACCAGCGCCGGCAACGCAAGCGTCGAAGCCGATTCGCTGAGCACCTTCAGCACCGACGTGTAGTACCCCGGCGCATCCGCGTCCGGCCCTGGCCCCTGGTCGCCGCCCGCCCGCCACGAGTCCTCGCCCGCAGACACCACCCAACGCCCCGACCCGTCCGACAACTCCATCGACACGTGCAACACCACCGACACCCGCGCCGCGCCCGCGCCCGCATGCATCGGCAACGCCGACCGAAGCGCCTCACGCTGCTCATCCGTCTCGATCAGCGACGCCAGTTCTTGAGCACGCTGGGACAACCGGCCCGCCGTCGCCTCACGCAGCGAAGACAACACATCGCGGACGATCGCCGATGCACGCTCGTCGCCCGACCGCGCACCGGCTCGCTGCTCAGCGACCCACGTGTCCCACGCGCCCCGGTGCAACGCGCGACGCGCTTCGTCCCAAGAGGCCTGCTCGTCCTGCAACGACACCAGCAACGCATCATCACGCGTCGTTGTCTCGGTGTCGTTGAGCGATGCACGCCCACTCGACGCGCTGCGCAACAGCAACCGAAGCTCCTGCAAACGCTGCGTGACCTCGCCACGCGAACGGTCGGCCTGACGACGCAGCTCTTCCAGAAGCGCGGCCGGCGAAACGCTGCGCGGTTCGGCGCTGTCTGCGTTGTCGAGCGCGGCGAGCACGGTTTGCACGCGCTGCATCTCGCTCGTGTGGGATGCCTTGAGCGCATCGTGGTCGCTTTGTGTCATGAAGAGCGCGTCGTAAACCTCGCGTGCGCCCTGGTGGCCGCGTGCTTGTTGATCGACGAACATGAGCACGAGCGTGCGCGTCGTGGGTTGCTGCTGCCAGCGTCGGGCCGCTTCGAGGACGATGGCAACGTTCGCCGCCGACCGCGCGGCGGGGCTGCGCTCGGGCACCGAGCCAAAGCTGTCGAGCGGCACGGCAAGCACCACCGCCTCGGTCGCCGATGCGTTGTCGTTGGAGCCGGGGATCACGGCGACAAGGTTTCGTCCGCTGCTGTGGGTCCAGCGCATGTCGGTGCGCAGCGTCACTGCGGGCCGGTCGCGTCGCAGGTCCACGCCACGTACCAGCCCCTGCGCATCGGTCTGCACCCACACCCGCACCAGTGGCACCGGCGCAGCGCTCCACGTCACCGTTGCCGGCACCGTCGGCTGCGCCTCGGCGCTGCCCAGGAACACCACCGCCGATGCGCCCAGCGCAAAGGCGCGCTGCCAGTCCGCCGCGTCGTCCTCCAGCACGACCACCGCCCCCGCGACCGACTTGCCCGACCACGCCAACCAGTCGCCACGCCCCGCGTACACCATCGGCCCTGACAGGCCCACCGCCGGCGTCACCGGCAACGCCACCACGCTCGGCCGCATCGGCGTCACGGGCAACGACACGCCGTCCACCACGAGCTCCGCGCCGCCCGGCCGCGTCGTCGCCTGCCACACGCCCATCTCCAGCGGGTGCACCGACACGCCCATCGAACGCAAACGCCCCTCGACATACCCCACCGCCGACCGCCCCTCGGGCGTCCCACTCAACCGGTGCCCCTGCGACGACAACTCCGCGATGTCCTGACGCAACCACTCCCACGGCTGCGCCTCCTGCGCATCGACACGCAACGCGATCACACAACAAAGCAAACACAAGAGCGGGTGCTTGAGCTGTTGCATCAGCACGTGCGTCACACTCTTTCGCATCGCGTCATGCATGTTTGAAACCGCAGATGAACGCGGATGGACGCGGATGAAGTCATGCATGATCTGCGCGCGTTGCTCACTGACTGCATCGTGTTTTGTTTGTAAGGCACGCACGCTGGCTTCCCGTCTTGTTTCGCATCTGCGTCCATCCACGTTCATCTGCGGTTTCAACTCTGGTTTCAACTCTTGTGCACAGGATTGAAGCACGTGTTGTGTGGCGGTTGCGTGTGTCATGTCCCGATGTGTCCCACGCTGATGCGCAGCTCGCTGCGCAGTGCGATGCGGTCGATCCTGCCATCGCGGACCCACAGGACGCGGCTGCACATCTGTAGAAGCCGGTGGTCGTGCGTGGCGCAGACGAGCGTGACGCCGTGCAGCTTGTTGACGCCCCGGAGGATGTCGAGCACCTGTTGGCCGGTGTCGAAGTCGAGGTTGGCGGTGGGTTCATCGGCGAGGAGGATCATCGGTTCATTGGCGAGTGAGCGTGCGATGGCGACGCGCTGTTGTTGACCGCCGGACATCTCGACGGGCCGGTGTTCCCAACGATCGGCAAGGCCCACGAGCGCGAGCAGCTCCATGCCCCGCCGACGCGCTTTTTCTGCGGGCATGCCTGCAAACGCCATGGGGATCGTCACGTTTTCCAGCGCGGTCATCGAGCGCAGCAGGTTGTACTGCTGAAAGATGTAGCCGATCTTTCGGCAGCGCAGGAACGCCAGCTCATCGGCGGAGAGCTGCGCGACATCGACCTCGTCGATGAGGATCCGGCCGGCGGTGGGTTGATCCAGCGCGCCGATCATGTTGAAGAGCGTGCTCTTGCCCGAGCCGGAGGGGCCCATGACGGCGATGAGCTCACCGCGCTCGATGGCCAGGTCCACGCCGCGCAGCGCGTGCGTCGCCGACTCGCCCTTGCCGTAGCTCTTGCGGACATCGACCGTGCGGATGACCACCGGCCGGGCGTCATTCGGCGTTGTGTGATGCCTTATCGCGTTGTCGGGCGTGGGCGTGTTCATTCGATTCGCATCGCCTCCATCGGCGCGAGGCGCGCCGCGGCCCACGCCGGCCCCACCGCCGACACCACCGCGAGCACCAGGCCCAGCAGCATCGCCAGCCCGCACACGAGCGCCACGTTGCCCAGCGTCCCGGTTGTTTCCCACAACAGCGAGCCGAACCGAAGCGCTCCCCGCAGCACGACGATCACCAACCCAATCGCCCCGCCCACCGCGCCGCCCACGAGGCCGAGCATCATCGCCTC
>DAIOEG010000012.1:0-501 GCA_036746415.1 Phycisphaera sp.
GTGGGGGTTACGGGGGGGTGGGCGTTGGGGTGGCGAGCAGGAGAGATGCGAGGGCGTCGGAGGTTTCTTGGGTTTCTTCGAAGAAGCGTGGGTCCGTGAGGTCGGAGGCGGTCAGGTGGTCACGGTAATGATGCTCGGCGAGGCGTCGGAGGCGGGTGTCGAGGGTTTCGTTGTAGCGCAGGCCTTGGGGGACGGCTGCCATTTGCTCGGCCGTCATCGGGATGCGCAGGCGGAGGCAGGCGGGGCCACCGCCGTTGTTCATCGATTGATCGAGGGGGACAAAGCGTGCGTCGTCGATGTGGCCGGCGTGGGTCCAGCGGTCGATCTCACGTCGGACGGCGGGGGTTTGCTGCGCCTGGAGCGGGGCGATGAGGACACGATGTTGTTGTGCGGCGGTGACCACCTGGCTGTTGAAGAGGTAAGAACGGACGGCGTCCTCAAGCGGCACATCCCGCTCCGCGACTTGGACCGTCGTGAGGTCGAAGCCAGCATTGTGGCAGG
>DAIOEG010000012.1:511-17725 GCA_036746415.1 Phycisphaera sp.
CCCGCCGTCCTCGCGCAGCTGCGCGAGGACGGCGGGTTGGTTGACCAGCGCGCTTTCGTGGAGGAAGAGGTGCTGGCCGTGCCCCGTCCCGATGACGTCGTGGTGGAACACGCCGGCGTCGATGGCCAGTGGGTGTTGTTGAGCGAAGACGCAGTGGGCGTGGTCGAGCCCGTGCAGCCGAGCGACGGCTTGCGACGCGGCGCGTTTCTGTCGGGGCGTGAAGCGGCGTGGCAGTACCGCAGACTGTGCGGGTTCCATGGCGTCACCGTGGACGAAGAGGTGGACGCCTGGGGCATCGAGCGGGCCAAGGCGGGTGTGGTTGGCGGCGCCTTCATCGGCGAAGTCGGCGTTTGGTGGGAGCGGGTCGTGGACGCGAAAGTGTTGCTCATCTTGGAAAACGGTGCGGAGTAGCCGGGCGGTCTGGAGTGCTTCAGAAGCGCGATGGGCGGCGGACACCAGGTTGGCGGGTGTGAGGTGGAGCTTGCGATCAGGCGTATCGCATGTGGGGGCGACGGTGGCGGCGTTGGCGGCCCACATGCTGGACGCGGAGTACGCGGCGAGGAGCAAGCGGGGGTCTTGGTCTGCGGCTTGCTGGAGGAGGGCTTGGCTGTCACCGGTGAAGCCCAGGCGTCGGAGCATCGAGAGGTCTGGCCGACGCGTGGGTGGCAGGACAAATTGCGGCACGCCCAGGCCGTGGAGCAGCCGGGCCTTGTCGAGCCCTTGGAGGAACGCGGCGCGTGGGTTGGAGGGCTGGTTGAGGTGGGCGAGCGATGCGAGGTTGCCGGGGCCCAGCCCGCCGAAGGTGTGGGTCGGGCCGACGAGGCCGTCGAAGTTGGTTTCGATCAGGGTGGCGACGGGCATGGGTGGTCGTGATTGAGTGGTTGTGGGATGCGACCAGACGCTTTGCTCGGGGTCTCGTTCAGCGTCGGCGTGTGTGTGGTTGGTGGTTGACCCAGCGGAGGCGTGAGCCGGCGGTGAGTTGGAGTTGCTGGGCGGTCTGTTGGGTGATGGTGACGGTCTGGCCGTGGTCGATCAGTGGGGCGGTGAGGGTTGCGAAGCGGGGGTCAAAGGCGGCGATGAGTGCGTGCGGGATGTGTTGCGGATCGTGGGGATCGAGGGTGTCGGTGGTGGCTTCCACGGTGACTTGTTGTTGTTCGCGGACGGTGCGGAGGGCATCGCGGTCGCATTGCAGCATCGGGCCAGCGTCGAAAATATCGACCATGCGGGTGGGATACATGCCTTCGTCCAGCAGCGACTTCATCGCGGGGACGGCCTCGGGGTGCGGCACGCCGACGACGGCCCGCGCCTCGGGTGACAGCAACGGCAGGTAGATCGGGTGACGCGGCATCAGCTCGGCGATGAAACGCTTGTCGCGGGCCGAACGGGTGTCGGCCACGGTGTAGGCGACCTGGAAAAAATGCCGGCCCAGGGCGTCCCAAAACGGCGATCGGCCGTGGGCGTCCACGACGCCGCGGATCTCGGCGACAAGCTGCGGCGCAAAGGCCTCGCGGTGCTCGGCCAGGTACAGCAGCCGGGCTCGCGAGAGCGTCTTGCCAAGCCCGCTGCCCCGGTGGTCGGGGTGCAGAAACAGAGTGCCGACCTCGGCGGGGCCTTCGTACTCGGCCACCAGATGCAGCGACTCGACCCGCGTTGTCACGTTCAGTGCATCGCTGCGGTGGATCGCGGTCTCACGGCGGTAGACGTAGAACGGCTCGGCGGCGTCAGGGTCGCCCACGTGGGTGCACAGGCCCGCGGTTCCGATCAGCCGGCCGTGGCCGTCGTGAAGCACCAGCAGCGGCGCGTTGCCGGCCTGCGAGGCGAGGATCCGCCGTTGCAACAGCTCGGCATCGGCGGGCAGCGTCGTCAGCCCCACGCCCGCCAGCTTGGCCAAGGCAACGAGGGCATCGAGGTCGGCGGGTTGGACGAGTCGGATGAGCATGGCGGTGCCTGAGGTGCAAAGTGCAAAGTGCAAAGTGAATAGCAAAAAGTGAAAAGGGGAACCGTCGGAGCTTGTCACAGCGTCGGGCTCGGCGGCCCTGCTTGCGTTTGAGTCATGGAGTCCGGAGATTCCCACCGGCGCGTCGCATGTGTGTGGCTGATTCTCACCGGGCAGAACGCTCGGCTCTTTTGGGAGGCGCAAGCTAGCCGGTGGAGGCGGGGGGTGTCAATGGATCGGGTTGTTGAAAACCATTGACTCTCGTGACATCAGTGTTTATCTTGCGTGAGCTGTCTGTGGTGCATTTGTTGTTTGCACAGGGCTGCGGTTTACAAGACGGGCTCGACCGAGTCCCGATCAGTTTTACAAATCCGGATCGCGGCGCGATCGGTGCTGAGTTGCTGTTGTGCCGACCCTTTGCTTGTTGGAAGTTGCGTCTTCATTGCGCATCTTCACGCGGCTGAGGGTTGCCGGTTGGGGTGATCCGGTCGCGTGGTCATGGGTGTTGTCAGTGGTGGGCATGATGGGAGCGGTGCGTTGTGATGCGGACAAACGCTTTGAATCTGAAGAACACGTCGGACCTCCGGCCACTGCCGCCCAAGCCGCGTCTGTCGGTGCGCAAGGGCCGGCAATACCTCCCGCCGACGCGGTGGTTGAAATTTGCGACCGAGATGCTGCGTCTGCCGACCTCGCCGTTCCACGAGCAGAACGTGCTGCTTTGGCTTTGGCGGTTCGGGACGCACCGGGGTCTTGCGGTGCATCGGGACGACGCGGGGAATCTGCAGATCGACTACGTGCCCGCACAGATGGACCCGGCGTTCACGTCGGCCCCGCGCTTGATGTTCACAGCCCACGTGGACCACACGGGGTTCTGGGCGGTGGAGATGGTCGGCCCCACGACCCTGCGGGCGCAATGGATGGGCCGGTTCCCCGAGGAGCTGATCGCGGGCAGCCGTGTGATGTTCTGGACCGGCGGCAAACCCGTGTCCGAAGTGGAGCCGGCGTTCTGGCCGGGGGCGTCGGAGCTGATGCGGATCGGCGGTCGGCGGGTCGGCGGTCGTGTGACCCGGGTGCTCAACCACAATGTCGAAGGCGACGTGGCGGGCGTCGAGATCGAAGTCGAAGAGACGGTGCAGCCCGGCTCGATCGGCATGTGGGACCTGCCCGACCCGCAGCACACCAACGGCAAGCTCTACGCGCGGGGCATCGACGACGTCTGCGGCGCCGCTTCGTTGGTCTGCCTGCTGGACACGATGATCCGCGAGCGGTCGCCCCGGCCCGTCAGTATGTTGTTCACGCGCGGCGAAGAGGGCGGCTTCTTCGGCGCGATCCGATACTGCCGGCGGGTGTTCGATTCCGCAACGACCAACACGTCGCCGCCGTCTCCGTCCTCGTCCGCCACCAGCGACAAGCCCGCCGTCATCATCAGCGTCGAGACCAGCAAGGCCCTGCCGCACGCCCCGCACAACCACGGCCCGGTGGTGCGCGTCGGCGACCGCCAGACACTCTTCAAGCCCGAGCTGGCGGTGTGGGCAGCGGCCTGCGCCGCAGAGCTCGCGTCGGAGGACCCAACGTTTGTCTACCAGCGCGAGCTGATGGACGGCGGGACGTGCGAGTCCACCGTGTTTCAGGCGTGGATGGGCAACGCCGGCGCGCTGTGTATCCCCCTGGGCAACTACCACAACTACAACGCGCAGACCAACGCGGTCGACTCGGAGTTTGTCGCCACCGACGACTTTGGCAACCTCGTTCGGCTGATGAAACGGCTGGTCGATCGCTCCGAGGGCTGCGACCAGACCTTCCGGGCATTCAAGCAATGGGCTGTCGATTGGGAGGCCCGACACGCCGAGTTGTTCAGCGACCCCTCGGCCGTGCCGACTGCGGCGCAGGCGCTGCCGGCGGTCGATGCCGAGCCGCGGGAGGTGGGCGTATGACACACGATGCAACTTTCACATCGCGATCTGTGTCGATGAGGTCGATGCGCTGCTGTGCATCGGTGTTGATATCGCTTGGTGTGTGGTGTGTGGCGTCTTCGATACGGGCGGAAGCGGTGGTAGCGGCGGGCGGTGGTGATGCCAAGGGCGGTCACCTTGTCATCGTCGGCGGGGCGTTGGATGTCGAGCACGCGGCGATCTATCACGCGCTGCTCGACCGCATCGGCCCAACGGGGACGCTGGGCATCCTCCCGACCGCATCGGGCGTCCCCGAAGAGTCGGGGCCCGGCACGGTCGAAGACTTCAAGCGTTACGCGAAGCCGACGCAGACGATCACGCTGCTCGACATCCGCGATGGCGAGGTCGCCAAAGCCAGCGACAGCGCGTGGGCCGACCGCATCACCGATTGCGAGGGCCTGTGGTTCACCGGCGGGGTGCAGTCGCGCATCGTCGACACCTTCCGGCCAGCGGGCCAACCCGACTCGCCGGCGTATGAAGCGATGCTCGCTGTGCTCCGCAAGGGCGGCGTCATCGGCGGGACATCCGCCGGCGCAGCCATGATGTCGGACCCGATGATCCTCTGGGGCAACTCGCACGAGGCGCTGCTCGTGGGCGTCGTCAACGACGCGGGCGACTTTGGCGTGGGCGTGGGAAAGGGCATGGGCTTCTTCCCGTACGGCATCGTCGATCAGCACTTCTTCCGCAGAGCGCGTCTGGGTCGGCTGCTCGCCGCGTGCGAGCACACCGGCGTGCCGATGGGCTTTGGTATCGAAGAAAACTGCGCGCTGGTCGTGGACCTGGCCAACGACACCGCGCAGGTCATCGGCTCCAAAGGCGTCCTGTTCTGCGTCGTGCGTGCGGATGACGATGCGTCGTCGCTTGCGTTCGATGTGCAGCACTGGGACGCTGGCACAACCCGGCCCATGAGCGCAGAGGCATCGGTGATGCAGGCCGATCCCATGGCGATCGATCGAGCATTGCTGCTGGAGCTGCTCAGCGGCGCGCCGCGTCGGTACCAAGACGAGCTGCCGATGGACCTCATTGCGCAAGGCGCATCGGTGACATCTGCCCGGCTTGTCGAGAACAGCGCGACGGCCGAGGCGCGTCGGATCACGCACGAGTCGCTTGCCGCCGAGCGCGCCGAGCTTGCCAAAGAACAATCGCCTGCAACCCCGACACCTGCCCCGTGAGTGGCCCGCCGGTCTGATGCCGACCTGCGTCGGCTTGAAGGAAACGATGACGTCCAGCCCCAACGCTTCCAACCTGCCCGCCCCCTCGCCTGACGGCTCGGCCGAGCTGGGATTCCGCATGCCGCCCGCGCTGGTGATCGTGTCGTTCATCGTGCTGCTCGCGATGGTGGCGACGCTGGTGCTGCCGCGCGGCGAGTACGAGCGGCAGGAGCGGACGTTCCAGAGTTACGAGCTGGTGCTCTGGCCACAAGGGATGTACGAAGCCGCCTTCCGCAGTGAGCACGGCTTGACTGATGACGCCCCGCTTCTCAACGAGCACGGCGAGGCGACGGCAACGCCGGGCCAGTGGGTCCGCGTGCCGGCGGGCATGGCGCTTCAGCGCACCGCCGTCATCCCCGGCACGTACCCGGTGGAAGGCACGACGCAGCGCGGGCCGATCGACGAAGAAGCGGTCACGTCGGCGGGCAACGCGGCGCTGTCACCCGTGATGGGCTTCATCGACAAGGCCGACATCATCGGGTTCGTGCTGCTCATCGGCGGGTCGTTTGGCGTGATGCTCTCGACGGGCGCGGTGGACCAGTTCCTGGGCTGGTCGGTCGCGGGCATCGGAAACAGCCGGTTCAAGTGGCTCGCCATCGTCGTGAGCATGACGCTTTTTTCACTGGGCGGGTCGATCTACGGCATGGGCGAGGGCACGATCGCGTTTGTGCTCATCACGGTCCCGCTCGCGCTCCGGCTGGGCTACGACACGGTGACGGGCATCTGCATGTGTTATCTCGCATCACAGGTGGGCTTCGCGGGGGCGTTCCTCAACCCCTTCACGCTGGGCATCGCGCAAGCGATCGCCGAGCTTCCTTACCTCTCGGGCAACGGGCTGCGTTACACGATGTGGGTCGTGGTGACGGGGTTTGCGATCGCGTTCGTGCTGCGCCACGCCACGCGGGTGCATGCCGACCCGACCCGCTCGCCGACGTATGAACTCGACCAATCGCTGCGCGCCACGCTGCACATGGACGCGGCGGCCGAGGCGATGACGCGTCGGCCCTCGCTTCGGCAATCGCTGGTGATGCTGCTGGTGCTCGGGTCGGTGCTGATGGCGGGTCTGGGCGTCGTGTTGTTCGACTGGTACATCAACGAGATGGCTGCGATGTTCCTGGTGGTGGGCGTCGCGTCGGGGCTGATCGCGGGCATGTCGCCGACGAAGATCGCCAACGAGTTTGTCGAAGGCACGAAGCTGATGATCGAGCCGGCACTCATCATCGCGTTGTCAGCGGGCATCGTGTTTGTGCTCACCGAGGGACGGGTGCTCGACACCATCCTCTACGCTCTGGCGACGCCGCTTGAGATCATCGGGCCCGCCGTGGGTTCGGTGCTGCTCATGGTGTTGCACACGATCATCAACTTCTTCGTGCCCTCTGGCTCGGGCGCAGCGGCGATGACCATCCCCATCACCGCGCCCTTGTGCGACCTCATCGGGCTGGACCGGCAGGTCGGCGTGCTCGCGTTCCAGTTCGGCGATGGCTTTGGCAACATGGTCATCCCCACCAGTGCCGTGCTCATGGGCGTCCTGGGCGTCACACGCGTGCCGTGGTGGACGTGGGTCCGATGGGTCCTGCCGCTGATCATCTGGCTCCACGTCATCGGCGCGGTGATCTTGCTTGTCGCGGTCTACGGCCCGCAGGAGTGGCTGCAATGACACACGCCGGCACTCTCACACGCGTGCTTATGCTCACGCTCGGCACCGCCGCGCTGCTCGCCGACTCTGCGCTTGCGCAGAGCGACCCGACGCGCTACGCCGACATGGTCGCGCGCTTGCAACAGGCAGACGCCGCCGACCACGTCGCCCTCACCAAGCTGGGCACGACGGCGGGCGACCACGCGCTCTGGGCCGTCACGCTGCACGGCCCGCGCACCGGTGAAGGCGACCCTTCGCCCGACGCCCGCGCCCTGTTCGTCGCGCGTCAGCACGGCGATGAGCCCGCAGGCACCGAGGCCGTGCTCGCCCTGATCGACACCTGGGCCCGTGACCGTGACGCGATGCCCGCCGACCTTGTGGTGCTCGCGATCCCGATGTTGAACCCTGATGGGGCCGAGCAGTCGCAGCGTCGCAACCACGACGACGCCGACCTCAACCGCGACCACCACGCCCTTGCTCAATCCGAGACGCAGGCCCTGCACCGCGTCGCGCAGCGCTTCAAGCCGCACCTCGTGGTCGATGCCCACGAGTTCAACCGCACCACCGCCGAATACACCCAGCAGGGCTGGCTCGAGTTCCCCCTCGTGACCGTCGGCTCGATGAACCACCCGTACCTCCCGCTGCGCGCCGCCCGCGCCGCGCGACGCATGATGACCGCCTCGCTCGACGCCGCAAAAGCCGACGGTTTCACTGCGCACGAGTACCTCGTCGGCGATGCGCCGCACGTCACCCACGGCGAGCTGCGCCCCAGCACCCTCGACGCCGACGACGCCCGCAACGGCCTGTCGCTCTACGGCTCGCTCGGCTTCATCATCGAGACCGGCATCCAGCGCGACACGCCCGACCCAAACGCCGACCTCGCCCAGCGCGTCGCCGCTTGCCGCGTCGTCCTCGAAACCCTCGCCCAGCCCGAGGCGCTGCTCAAGGCACACGCCGCCGCCGGCTTCGACGAGCCCCTGCCCGACCGCTTGCCCACCAACTACTTCTGGACCCCGCAGTTCGGCGGGCCCACGCCCACCATCCCCGTCCTCGACCGCTCCACCGGCAGCACGCTCGACATCCCCGCGCTGCACCTGGCCGACGTGCTGGTCGTCAAGTCCTTCGTGTCAACGCCCCTGGGTTACGCCGTCCCCGGCAACGACGCGCCCGCCATCGCCGCGTTCACCACGCTGCTCGATGCACACGGCATCGCGTATGAACGCACCGCCGAGCCGCAGACCGTGCAGGCCGAGCACGTCGTCATCACCCGCATCGAAGAAGAGCCCGACGAGGTGTATCACCGCTACGCGAACCGGACAATCGCGCGGGTACAGCCCGTCGAGACGATGGAGCTGCCCGCTGGTTCGATCGTTGTCACGCTCGACGCGCTGGCCCCCATCGACGCCCGCCGCGCCGCCAGCCGACTGGAGCCCGCCGCAATGTTCGGCCTGTACCAGTGGCCGGGCTTCGCGGCCCTGATTGATCCGCAGTCCCGTGTCGCCCCGGTCCGCCGGCTGGTGCGACCCGTTGTTCCTCCCACCCCCGACCTGTCGCCCGCATCCGCGCCTGCTCAACCCTGACCCCGCACCCTTGGAGGTGACCCATGCCCCGCGTCTCGTGTCTCTCATCAAACCGTCCCGGCTTCACGCTCATCGAGCTGCTCGTGGTGATCTCGATCATCGCGCTGCTCATCGGCATCCTGCTCCCCGCGCTTGGCGCTGCGCGCGACACCGCCCGCCGGATGCAGTGCGGCACCAACATCCGCTCGATGATCCAGGCCTCACTGGTGCTGGCCGAGGAGGAAACCAACCGCGTGCCGTTCCCAAATGCGGACTCCATCACAGGCGAGAACATCGCGCACCTGTTCCCCCTTTGGGTCCAGCCCGGCAAGCTCACCGACGACGGCCTCATCGGCAGCAACTTCAAGGCCGCCGTGTGCCCCAGCACGCAGAACCGCATCCAGACCGACCCCAACGTGCCCTTCACCCGCGCCGACGGCCGAACCGGGCCCTTCATCGGGCCGGGGTTCGATAAAGTCCCCGGCCGAGACATCAGCTACCGGCCTTTCCGCGACCTCTACACCAACGCGGGCAACGGCTCGACCGACAGCACCGGCGGACACAGCTACGACCTCTTTGCCTGGGCCGAGTTTGGACAGTACAAGAACTACACACTGAACCAGACCGACAGCTTCAGCTTCAAGTACCTCTTCACCAACTTCGGCGTCGCAGCGCCCACCATCCCCGAAGCCCGTATCAAAAACGACATCTGGGTCCGCGACCCCTCCAGCAACACCCTCATCACCGAGAGCGACTCGGGCGGACTCTTCGGCATTGCCGATCAGGACACCACAGGAGCAACCCTTCGATTCGACAACCACCCGAACCTTGGAGCAAACTTCGGTTTCATGGACGGGCACGTCACCTTTGTCTCCGATGAGCGTGAGCAGATCGAAACCACACTCAACGCCATGGTCGACATGAGCTACTTTGCCCGAGGCACCAACGCGCTGAACAAAGTCGGCATCACGTTCACCACGGGCGGCGGGCCCGGCGGCGTCCCGTCATACAACTACTGAACCCACGCCCCGCAACACCCGCAACACAGCCGGACGCGGACAGCGTCCGGTGCGGCGTTGTTGTTCATGTCGAGTCTTCTTCACGGGAGGCCGTCGGCCTCCGGCTACCACGCGTTCATGAAGCGCGGTGCTCTCGGCAGGCTCGTGGGGTTATGATCGCGTTAACACGCGGGGTGAAGGTCGAGGGAGGCGTTGATGCTGGTGTTGCTTCGGGAGCTGGTGAAGAACCTGGCGATGCGCATGCCGACGGGTTGGCTGGAGCTGGTTACGAACTACTCGGCGATGCGCGACTTGCCGGGGCTTTGGCCGGCCGATCGGCGGGCGGTGGGCAAGTCGGAGCTGTACGCCTCCGCGCGGGCGGCGATGGAGCCCGGCCGGCCGGTGTTGTTCCTGGAGTTCGGCGTGTGGAAGGGCACGAGCATCCGGCGGTGGGCGGGGCTGGAGGTGCACCCGGGGTCGCGGTTCGTGGGGTTTGACTCGTTTGTGGGCCTGCCGGAGGACTGGCGTCAGCGGTCGGCGGGCCATTTCAGCACGGGCGGTGTGTTGCCGGTGTTGGACGATGCACGCGTGAGCTTCGTCCCCGGGTGGTTCCACGAGACCCTGCACGGCTGGCTGGCGGGGCGGAGTTGGACGCACGAGCAACAGGTGCTGGTCCACATCGACTCGGACCTGCACTCGTCGGCGTTGTATGTCCTGACACGCCTGCACGACGTGTTCCCACGGTACTTCGTGTTGTTTGATGACTACGGCGCGGGCGAGGCGCGGGCGGTGCGCGATTACGTGCGAGCGTACGGGGCAACCTTCACGCCGATGTTCGGCCGGGTGCGCAAGTGGTACGCACAGGTGCCCGGCCAAGTCTTCGGCGTGATCGAGCGTGAGGCGAGTCAACACGCGTCGTGACAACGCACACGTACCGATAGCTCAACGCGAGATGCCCGCGAAGCGTTGCAGCGCGTCGAGCGGCTCGGCGGCGTCGGGGTGGCTGGCGAGGGTGAAGCGGGCGTTGACCCATCGGCGGTGCGTGCCGACGCGGAGCTCGTGAAGGGCGGCGGCCTGTTCGGGCTCGCTGTCGGCGTTGAGGGGTTGTGTCAGGCCTGCGGATTGGAGCGTGTGCCAGAGCGTCTCGATCTCGTGCGGGGCGAGGTGTGCGACTGTCGGTGGGAAGCGCGGGTCTCGGCTGATCGGGCCAACGCTCACGCGCAGCCGACCGTCGGCGTCGAGGATGTAAACGGCCGGGAGGTCGAGCGGCTCGTCCGTTCTGGTCGGCCCGGTGACACGCCAAGTGAGCACAAAGCCCTCGGGGTACTCCGCATCGCGAAACGCCGGGCCGACCTGCCCAGCACACTCGGCCAACGGCCCGGCCGACCGGCAACCCACCAGCAACACAACAACGCCGCACATCAACAATCGCATCCAACCAAACATGAGTGCAAACATACTAGAGATTGTTCCGACGCTGATGCGACACACGCACACCGACGCGACGCCAGACCGGACGGCCCCGACGTGCGCGAAAGAGTTACCATCGTCGGCCTATGAAAATCAGTGTTGCATGGTTGAACGAGTATCTGGATCGGTCGATCGACGCGGACGAGGCGGCGGCGGCGCTGTCGCGGGTCGGCTTCCCGGTGGAAGCGCGGTCGCAGCACGGCGAGGACACCGTGCTTGAAGTCGAAGTCACGAGCAACCGGAGCGATGTGCTCAGCCACATCGGCACGGCCCGCGAGGTCGCCGCCGCAACGGGCCGAACGGTGAAGCTGCCGAGCTTCGACCTGAGCGCAACCATCGAAACAGGCCCAGCCATCGACACGGTGACACGCATCGACAACACCGACCACGCCCGATGTCCGCACTACTCGGCCCGCGTCATCCAGGGCGTGAAGGTCGGCCACAGCCCCGCGTGGCTGCGGCAACGCATCGAAGCCATCGGCCTGCGCAGCATCAACAACGTCGTGGACGCCACCAACTACGTCCTGCATGAAACAGGGCACCCCTCGCACGCCTTCGACTTCAGCAAGCTCGCCGGCGGACGCGTCATCATCCGCACCGCGTCGACCGGCGAAGCATTCGTCGCGCTCGACCAGAGCAGGCACGCGCTCAAAGACACCATGCTCGTCATCGCCGACGCGGAGCATGCGCAGTGCCTCGCAGGCGTCATGGGCGGAACAACGTCGGAAGTCAGCGATGCGACGACGGATGTGCTCTTGGAGGTCGCGGTGTTTGATGCGCTCTCGACGCGCAAGACGGCCCGGGGCGTGCGCATGAGCAGCGACTCGAGCTACCGCTACGAGCGTGGCGTGGACGCGGCGCAGAGCGAGGCGGTCAGCCGACGCCTCGCGGCGCTGGTCGTGCAGGTCGCCGGCGGGCGCGTGTGCAAGGGCGTGTTGTCGGCCGGGGCTGCGCTGCCGACGGCTCGGGCGATCACGCTGCGCGTCGCGCGGTGCGATGCGCTGCTGGGTCATCCGCTGCCGGCAAGCGAGCAGGCATCACTGCTGAATCGCCTCAATTTGCAGGCAAATGTAGAGGGTGTGACGATCCGGGTGACCGTGCCGACGTGGCGACGCGACCTCGAACGCGAAGTGGACCTGATCGAAGAGGTCGCACGTCTGTACGGCCTTGAGAACCTGCCGGTGCACGAGAAGTTGCCGGTGGTCGTGCGCCCCGCGCAGGACGCGGTGAAGGCCCGCCGGTTACTCGCGCGCGTGCTGACCTCGCACGGGTATCACGAGACGATCACGTTCAGCTTCACAACGCCCAGCAGCGGCGAACCGTTTCTGGGCTCGGCGATCATGCCGGGCGAGTCTTTATTCCCGGGGGGCGAGTCGGTGATGATCGGTGATGAGCGTCGCAAGGGCGAGCCGATGCTCCGGCCCAGCGTGCTGCCGTCGCTCCTGCAATGCCGGAAGGTGAATCAGGACGCGGGCAACGCGTCGGTGAAGCTGTTCGAGGCCGCGTCTTGCTGGCAGCGCGTGTCGGGCGCGATCCAAGAGACGCGGGTGCTGGCGATGCTGGCGGATGCGGAGTCGCCCGAGCTGGCGATGCGCGGTGTGCGAGGAACGATCGAGGAACTCGTCGAGTCGCTTGGCGGGGCGTCGGCCGTGTCGTCGATGGTCATCACGCCCGTTGAACACGTGATGTGGTCCGTTGGCGCAAGCGTCTCGCTGCAAGGCAGACATATCGGCAGCTACGGGTTGCTCAGCGATACGCTGCAGGCGCGATTCGACTTGCAGGGCAAGGTCGTGCTCGCGGAGCTTGCGTTGGAAGCGCTGCTGTCGCTGTACCCGCCGGCGCGGGGGTCGTCGGCGTTGCCGAGGTTCCCTGGCATCGAGCGCGACCTGTCGGTGATCGTCGCGGATGCGGTGGCGTGGTCTGCGATCGAGAGCGCGGTGCGCACCGCCGGGCCCGCGATGCTCGAGTCGCTGCGTTTCGTCGGGACTTACCGGGGCAAGCCGATCGAGAAGGGTCGCAAGAGTGTGACGCTGCGGATGTTGTTCCGTGACGCGTCGCGGACGCTACGGCACGATGAGGTGGACCCGCAGGTGCGATCGGTGGTTGAGCAGCTGAAGTCAGTGGTGGGCGCGGAGCTTCGCTGACCCAAGTGATCACAGAAAGGTCTGACGATGTCGAACGAGGCGCGTGTAGTCATGGTGGGTTGCGGGACGATGGCGCGGACGTGGGCGAAGCTCGCGGTGGAGCACCCGCGCTGTGCGTTGGTGGGGCTGGTGGACATGCATCGCGCATCGGCGGTGGCGATGGCGGAGCACTGCAAGCTCGATACGTCGGTGGTGTTTGACACGTTGCAGGACGCGGTGCGTGCGACGGGGGCGACGGTGGTGTTTGACGTGACGATCCCCGCGGCGCACTGCGCGGTGACAACGGAGGCGTTGTCGCTGGGCTGTCACGTGTTGGGCGAGAAGCCGATGGCCGAGTCGATGGAGCAGGCCCGCGCGATGGTGCGGGCCGCGCGCGACGCCGGCCGGCTGTACGCCGTGACGCAGACGCGCCGGCCGACGCGCTTTGCGCAGCGCGCTGTTCATGCGATCCGGCACAACGCCATCGGCGAGGTGCAGGAGCTGCACAGCGACTTCTACATCGGCGCGCACTTCAGCGCGGGCAAGGCAGGCAAGCGCGATTTCCGAGACACGATGGACCACCCGCTGCTGCTGGACATGGCGATCCACACGTTTGACAACGCCAGGCAGCTGAGCGCCGCCGACCCCGTTGCGGTGTATTGCCGGTCGTGGAAGCCCGCGCATTCGTGGTACGACGGCGACGCGTGCGCCGCTGCGATCTTCGAGATGCAGACGCCCGAGGGCCGTCCGGTCATGTACACCTACCGCGGCTCGTGGACCAACGAGGGTCTGCACACCGACTGGAACGCCGACTGGCGCATCGTCGGCACGCGGGGCACCCTGCGCGTCCACGGTGACGACCTGTTGCAAGGCGAACGCCTCGCCAGCGAAACGCCCGACCCCGACGCCTTTTTTCAAACCCTTCAACCGATCGAACAGCCCACGCTCACACTCGAACGCGACGGCCACGCTGCGCTCATCGACGACTTCATCACCTGCGTCCTCGACGGCGGCACGCCCATGTGCGAGGCCGGCGACAACATCCAATCACTCGCGATGGTCCACGCGGCCGTCCAAAGCGCCCGCACCGGTCAGCGCGTGCTGGTTGAATCGGTGTGACGCTGCACGCGTCGTCCATCAACACGCTGACGCATCCATCCGGACGGTGTTGTGCACCTCACGCATCCAACTCCGCGTTCTCGTCGCGCACAGCGCGCTCGGCCACGGCGACCACGCCGACGTACACCGCGCCGCCGCCCGCGCTGCGCAGCAGCTTCGCGCATGCGGACAGGGTGCTGCCCGTGGTCTTCACGTCGTCGATCAGCACGATCGGCCTGCGTTGCAGATCGACGTGGGCGATGCCGAAACTGTTGGCGACGTTCGCGGGTCGGTCGTGCGGCGCAACGCGCGTCTGCGGCGGCGTGTGGTGAAGCCGGTGCAGCACGGGGCACACCGCCCAGCCGCGCCGACGACTCACCACGTCCGCGATCAATGCCGACTGGTTGAAGCCCCGCCACCAGCGACGACGCCACGGCATGGGCACGGGCACCACCACCGGTTCGCCCGCGCCTCGCTCACACGCCGGCGCGGGCAACGCCTCTGCCATCCGCTCGCCGAACCAGTGCGCCCACGCCCACTGCCGCTGGAACTTCATCGAGCGCAGCCACAGACTCTCCGGCTCGCCGTAACGACACAGCCGCGTCAGACGCGTCCACGGCAGGTCGAGCGATCGACACAGCGCACACCCGCCCTCCATCCAAGCTTCCACCGCTGCGCCGTTGCGTGTCACCCCGCAACGCGCGCAGTACATATCGCTGTCATCTGGTTTCCACCCGCCCGCCTGAGCGATCGCCTCTTCGACGATGCGCGGAGCAACGCAGTGCAGCATTGACGAGCCAAGCTGGCGGGTTGTCTTCCATGCGCGGTGCAACATCGTCGAGCGTTATACTCGCATGTGTGAACGTCGGGCTTTCAACTACGACCTTGTTGCCGGCCCTGCGACCCTTGGTCATCTCCGCACCGTTTGGTAATTACATCCAGCCCCGGGGCACCACGCCGACGCTCGGCACGTTCACCGTCCACGACAGGCCCGGCAGGCCGTGGCGGATCGTGAAGACCGTCCGCTACTACCCCCGACTCAAAGCGTGGGTCAACCGCATCGGCCTGCGCAACCCGGGCATCCGGTGGGTCCAGACCCGCGTCATCGATGAGCGCATCCGCCTCCACGACAAGCTCATCAGCATCCACGGCTTCGATGAGTACGAGTGGCTCACACTACTGGACACAACGTCGGCGATGAAGCCGATGGGTATCGAACTCAACATGTCCTGTCCCAACGTCGGCCACGTCGATTGGCCGACCGACCTGTTCAGCCGAGCGGTGCGGACGGGCGTGCCGATCTTCGTGAAGCTCCCGCCCGTGCGTTACCAGCTCATGGTGCAGCACGCGCTGGAGCAGGGCGTACGGTTGTTCCACTGCTGCAACACGCTGCCGGTCCCCGCGGGCGGCCTGAGCGGCGCGCCGCTGAAACCCATCTCGCTTGAGTGCATCCGCACGCTGCGCGCGTTGCCCGAGGGCGGCACGCTTGGCATCCTCGCTGGCGGGGGCATCTATCAACCGCAAGACATGGATGACTACGCCGCAGCCGGCGCGACATGGTTTGCTGTGGGCACCAAAGCGATGAACCCGCTTTTGCTTCTGACTCACGGCCCGCTGGAGCGATTGAAGCAACGAGCCGATCATCTCGCACAAACAACGCTGTCATCTTCGGCATGACTTCATTCAACGACTAAGGTCTTTATGAATCTCACCGTGACCGAGCTTGAAGGCAATACCCTCATTGTCCGCGTCGATGGGGCGTTGGACACCAGCACCTCCGGCGACCTCAACAAGCGTGTGGCCAAGCTTGTGGAGGTCGGCTTCGACCGCGTCATCCTCGATGCGGTCCAGCTCACGTACATCTCGTCGATGGGCGTGGGCACGCTCATGACGCTTCACACCCGGATGAAGCTGCGCGGCGGCGAAGTCGTCATCGTCGGGCTCAAGGGGCCTGCGTTTGAAGTGTTTCAACTCCTCCGGCTGGATCGCCTCTTCGCGTTCTACCCGACCCTTGAAAAGGCCCTCGACGCGATGCGGTGACCATGGGCTCTTGCATTTCCACAGAATCACGTTGACCTCACAGTGGCCCTCTGTGATCTCCGTGTTGTAAAAAGTCACACGCGGTCTTTGGGGCGGATGGCTCGGCCGACTTTGAATGCGCGTTTGCCTCGGTATTGGCCAAGGTGGCCGATGAACTTGCGTTTGCCTTCGATGTCGAGCGCGAGCATGCCGGCGGCGGGTTTGTCGGTGAGGATGATGTCGCCGACTTCGAGGTTGAGCAGGTCGCCGACCTTGATGCGGGTCTGGGCGAGGATGGCCGAGACGTGGACCTTGGCGGTGTCGAGGTGGCCGGCGAGTCGGGTGCGGGTCATGACGTCGCGCTGCGATTTTTTGTAAGCGGCCCAGGTCTGATTGCTGAGTTTGTCCATCACCGGCTCGATGACGGCGTAGGGGATGCATAGCGACATGGTGCCGGCGCGTCCGCCCATTTTGAGTTCGAAGCCGACGACGACGACGACTTCGTTGGGCGGGACGATCTGTACGAGCGCGGGGTTGGACTCGGTCTCGGTCAGTGTGAAGGTCGCATCGACGATGCTCATCCACGCGTCGCGCATCGAGGTGAGCGCGCGGTTCAAGATCTTGTTGACCAGGCGCAGCTCGATGGCGGTGAGCGGGCGTTGTGGGATGAACAGGTCTGCGTTGGACCCGCCGAGCAGGCGGTCGATGATGGGGTAGATGAGCAGCGGGCTGATCTCGAGGCAGAGGGTGCCTTCGAGGGGCGGGCAGGAGATGAGGTTGAAGCAGGTGGGGTTGGGGAGCGAGTGGGTGAACTCGCTAAAGGTCATCTGCTCGATGTTGGCGACCTTGCACTCCATGATGGTGCGGAGGAAACCCGAGAGGGAGGCGCCGAAGTTTCGGGCGAAGCCGTCGTGCAGGTGCTCCAGGGCGCGCATCTGGTCTTTGGAGACGCGCTCGGGTCGTTTGAAGTCGTAGTGGCGGACCTCGACGGGTGCGTCGACCACGCCGCCCAGGCGGTTGGAAAACACCTGCACGCCGGCGGTGCCCAGGTCGATCGGCCCATCGTCGGCCTCGACGGCGGCGAGCAGGGCGTCGACTTCAGATTGATCCAGCACATCAGCCATGCAACGCGGTGACCTCCGGAGCGTTATCGGGCGGGTGCGGGGCGGGGCTGTAATCGTGGGGGGGGAAGGGGCTGAGGGGCTGAGGGGC
>DAIOEG010000013.1:0-13893 GCA_036746415.1 Phycisphaera sp.
TGCCCGAGCCGGGCGTGGCGGCGCTGGCGCTGCTGGGCGTGGGTGGGATGCTGCTGCGTCGGCGGTCGGCGTAACGCAGAAGCGAAGAGCCAGACGCTTCGCTTTGCTTAGCGTCGGCGTGTGTGAGACAACTTGAAGATTGACGAGCCGCCCCTGGTGATGAACCGGGGGCGGCTTTTTTTGTCGGGGTTAACGGAGGTAGGGGTTGTGTTTGAGTTCTTGGGCGATGGTGGTGCTGGGGCCGTGGCCGGGGTGGATTTGGGTGCTTGAGCGCCACGCGGGAGTTGTTTAGAGGAATTGCCAGTCGTTGGTGTAGAGGGCGTGTGCCCAGAGGGCGGCGTTGACGAGGCCGTGGGACCAGATGACGGGGCCCAGGCCCAGGGCGGGTTTGCCGGGTTGGTTGGTGGCTTGGACCATCCAGCACCAGACGATGCCGCAGGCGATGCAGCCGGCGTAGTCTCGGGGGAGGTGTGCGAGCATGAAGACGACGGTGGAGGCGAGGGTGGCGAAGACGGTGACGTTGCCCAGGGCGTTGCT
This sequence comes from Phycisphaera sp., assembly GCA_036746415.1. Classification (GTDB taxonomy): domain Bacteria; phylum Planctomycetota; class Phycisphaerae; order Phycisphaerales; family Phycisphaeraceae; genus DAIOEG01. The sequence continues at coordinate 538 of DAIOEG010000013.1, forward strand.
GGCGAGGTTGTTGGAGAACGCGGGGGGTTGGGTTTGCGCGTGCTGGAGCGCGGGCTTGTCGTGGAGCATGTCGCCCAGGACGGGCAGGTCGCTGAGCAGTTGGAGCAGTCCGGTGCGGGTGGTTGGCCAGTCGTGGAGGGCGCGGAGGATGGCGGATCGGATGAAGAGTTCTTCGAAGAGGGCGACGACGACGGTCATGACGAACAGGCGGATGAGCGCGGCGGTCCAGAACCACGCGGGGCCTGCTTGTTTGAGCGGGCCGAAGGTGTCGTGGTCTTGGACGGGTGTGGGCTGGAGGTCGCCTTGGGTGGCGAGGTTGTAGCCGTATCCGAGCGCGAGCCAGAGGGCGGTGAGCAGGGCGGCGGAGGGCAGGACGGTCCAGTGGAAGCGCAGGGTGAGTTCGGGCGTGAGTCGTCGGTATCGATAGAGCAGCGCGAGGATGGCGATGCCGATGGCGGCGAGGAGGAACGGGTAGGCCTTGGGCACGGCGGGGAGGTTGAACAGGCCGGTGGTGGCGAAGCCCGTGACGAGCAGGCCGAGGATGAAGACGAAGTACGGCACGGCACGGGGGTGCCAGGGGGACTCGGCCATCCACCGGTCGAGTTGTTGGAGCTGTCGGTTCATGGTGGGAAGGTAGCGGGGGCTTGGGACGTTGTGACAGGCCCGGGGTTGCTGGGTGTGACTATCCGATGAGGGCGGTGATCATGAGCAGGACACCGCCGGCGAGCAGGGGCAGGGCGGCGTAGCCCACGTAGACCTTGACGGGCGGCGTGGGCTGGTCGGGCTTGGTGAGCTTGGCCAAGACCAGGTCGATGGGCTTGCTGAGCACGAAGCACACGGCCTTGGCCAGCATGATCAGGATGCCCAGCGCGATCAGCGCGTAGGGCTTGAGTGCGATCAGGATCGCCCAGGCGAGCTTGAGCTTGGCAAGGAACGTGCGGCGGGTGCGCTCCGCGGTCTGGGCGGCGGCGGCGACTGCGGCGGCGGCGTCCTGCGCGTCTTGGCGTGCTTGTGCGTCCGCGTCGGGCTTGAGCGTGGACGCGACGGCTTTGACGGGTCGGACCTTGACAGGCGGCTCGAACCAGCTGTCGTCCTCGGGGCTGGCGGCGGTCGCGGCGGCGTCTTCGACCGGGAAGAAGGTGCGTGGGTTGGCATCGAACTCGACGACTTCCTGGGGAGACAGGAACAGGCCGAGGCGGTCGAAGTCTTCGGTGGTTTCGTCGCCGGGGACGGCAGCGGCCGGGGCAGTGGCGGGGGGCTTGCCAGGTGTGGCGTTGGCGGCGGGCGCTGGCTCGGGTTGCGCGGGCGCGGGGGGGATGGCGTCCAGCTCATCATGCGACACGCCCAGCATCGAGGCCAAGTCGTCCATGGAGGCGTAGTCGCCCGGCTCTCCGTTGAGTTCCTGCGCTGCTTCGCCGGCCAGCAGCGAGTCGAGCTGGCTGAGCAGCTGGTCTTCACTGACGGGTTCCAGCGCAGCAACAACGCGGGCTGCCGCTTGAGGGGCAGGGCCAGAGTTGGCGGGCTCTTCGACCCCGAGCTGTTGAAGGGTGGCGTAAGTGCCCTGATCGAGGGCGTCTTCGTCTGATGGCGTCGGTGTCGGTGAGGGCGTCGGGGCGCTCAGGAGCGCGTCCAGCTCGGACGTGAATCGGCTGGCGGCGGGGTTTAGAGGTGCGGGCGCGGCGGGTGCGGGTTCTGTTTCAAGCGGTGCAGCGAGCAGGCGTTCGAGTTGTCGTGCAAGGTCGTCTGCTTCTTCGACTGCTGCGATGGCGGGTGCGTGGTCGGCCGTCGTGGCTTGGGGTGGAGTGGGGGCAGGTGGTGGTGTGGCGGGTTTGGCGGGTCGTGGTGGAGCCCACAGCGCGGCTTCGACCGCATCGTCGGAGGAGGGTGTTGCCGCGGTGTCGGCCCGTGTCGTCGTCGCGGTGGGTGCTGCCGTGTTGGACTCAAGCTGCGCCATCAGCGCGTCGAGCTGGCTGGCGAGGAGGTCTTGATCGGCTTTTGGTTTGGCGTTCGCCACGATAGGAGTTCGATCGGGGTTTTGAGGGGCCGACCGGAGCGGCCAGGATTCTCGGACGCCTCAGGCGTCACCGTCGGCACAGGCCGGGCGTCTTGGCAGGGTTTCCCAACCGTTGAACACGCAACGGCGTGCTTGCACAGCAGCCGGATGCGACACTGACACACGCCCTCACGCGTGAGCGAGCCGCATCACGACACGCCGATGCGGTCGTATCATCGACCGAGCGGACCCGGAGCCGTGACCATGCCTGACCGATTCTTCTGCCCCGAGTTGCCCCATCCGCGCTTATCGGACGGCTCGTGTGTGTTGAGCGAGGACGAGACGCGTCATGCTCGCAAGGTGCTCCGCCTCTCGCCGGGCGACTCGGTCGAGCTGTTTGATGGGCGGGGCAGCGTCGCGACGGCGTTGCTCGTGGACTACGGCGACAGCGGCGCGATGTGCCGGGTCATCGCTGTGACGCAGGTCGAGCCGCTGCGCCCGGCGATCACGATTGCCTCTGCCGTGCCCAAGGGCGACCTGGCCGAGCACATGGTGGACCAGCTGAGCCAACTGGGCGCGGACCGCTTCGTGCCGATGGCGACGCAGCGCAGCGTGGTGGACCCGCGCGAGACCAAGCTCGACCGCTTCCGCCGCGTCGCGATCGAGTCTGCCAAGCAGTCCGGCCGGCTGACGCTGATGAGCGTCGAGCCCGTGACGCCGTTTGAGAAGGTGCTGGCCGAGGTCTGCGACTTCGGCGTGATTCTGGACCCGCGCGGCGGACGCCCGCCGACGTTGCCCGAAGACGTGCGCGACCGAGCCGTCGCCATCGCGATCGTCGGCCCCGAGGGCGGCTTCACGGATGATGAGATGCACCTCGCCGACCACGCCGGCTTCACCCGCTGGTGCGTCTCGCCCAACACCCTGCGCATCGGCACGGCCGCCGCAACAGCCACGGCGCTGCTGCGTTACATGGCATAAGCGCATGCCCGCGTGTGCGTCTTGGCGTCGAGCTGTCGATACGACCGGGCAGCATGGGCTACGATGTCGCGATGCCTCAACCGACCCGTCCGTTCCTTGCCGACCTTGGCCCCGCCGAGCTGGTCGAGGGTGTGTTTGCGATCCAGAACTGCCAGATCGCCCAGACCAAGACCGGCAAGCCCTACATCAAGTGCCTGCTGGGCGACCGCACCGGCAAGCTGCCCGCGCGCAAGTGGAGCACGACCGAGCAGGAGTTCCGGCTGCTTCCCACCGACGGCTTTGTGTATGCCGAGGGCCAGTCGCAGGCGTATCAGGGCGAACTCCAACTCGTGCTGACGCGTATCGAAGCCCACGAGCCCACTGAGAGCGAGCTCAAGGACCTGTTGCCGTGTACGACCTTCGACATCGACACGATGTTTTCGCAGGTGGTGCAACTGCTCAACTCGATGGACAACCCCGCGTGCCGTTGCCTGGCCGACCGCTATCTCGAAGACGGCTCGCTGATGGAGCGGTTCTGTCAGGCGCCCGCGGCGCAGTCGCTGCACCACGCGTTCCTGGGCGGCCTGCTCGAGCACACGCTGTCGCTGATGCAGTGTGCTGAACGGCTGCTGCCGCAGTACCCCCAGCTCAACCGCGACATCGTGCTGATGGGGTTGTTCCTGCACGACCTTGGCAAGTGCGACGAGCTGACGTGGAAGACCGGCTTTGGGTACAGCGACGACGGGCAGCTCGTGGGGCACATCGGCCGGGGCGTGACGATGCTGGCGCACAAGGCCGAGCTGTGCAAAGACCCCGAGCTGGGCGACGCGGCGATGACGCTGCCCACCGCGATCCACCGCGTGCTCGAGCACATCATCCTCAGCCACCACGGCACGCCGGAATTCGGCGCATTGAAAATCCCCTCGACGCCCGAAGCGATCTTCGTGTCCAACCTTGACAACCTCGATGCCAAGATGAACATGGCCCTGGCCGCCGCCGACCGCTCGGGGCGAGGCACCGCACAAGCCATCGAAGAGTCCGGCGGCGCCTTTACCGAAAAGATCTGGGCCCTCAACACCCGCCTCTACCGACCCGACCCCACCACCATCCCCAACGCGTAAACCAACACACCCCATCTGTTGTCACACAACACCAACCAGCCCTAGGAACCGCCCATGACCCGCCCGACCACCGCGCTCCTTCTCGCCGCCCTTGCCCTGTCCCCCACGATGTCGTTCGCCATGGACGCGGCACCCACGCCGCTGGCGATCGAAGCGGTCGATGTGAGTGACACCGATGCCGCCGACATCGCCGGCCGCATCGGCAGCGCCGAGGACGACGGCAAGACGCCCGCGGAGCGTGAGATCGAAGCGCTCCAGCAGCAGGCCGAGCTGCGCCAGCAGCGCCTCGCCGCCGAGCTTGCGGAGTTGAAGGAAGAAAACGAACGGCTTCAGACGCAAAGCGCACTTGCTCAGCAGCGTCAACAGCAGGAGCTTGCCAAGCTCCTCGCAGAAAAGCAGGCGCTGGAGACGCAGATGTCGCTGCGGAGCACGCAGCTCGAGGCCGAGTCCGCACCTGCCCGCGCCGAGCTCGAGTTGCTGCAGCGCGAGCAGAACCTGCGTGAGGCCAAGCTCAAGGCCGAGCTGTCGGCGATGGCGATCGAGGTGGAGACGCTCAAGCAGAAGCAGGCCCTCGAAGCCGCGCGCGTCGAGGCCGAGCTGTCGGCAGGGGTACTCACCGCGCAGCGTCTCTCGGCCGAGCAGGACCTGCTCGATGCGCAACACCGCGCCAAGCTCGCGCAGATGCGGCGTCAGCTCGACGAGGCCGAGTTGACCAACGAGCTGGCGACGCAGCAGGTCTACGCCGCGCAGCGTCAGCTGGAGCTCGAGCAGCAAAAGATCAGCATCGTCGCCGGCACCGCCGAGGCCAAGCTGATGACCCGCAAGCTCGAAGACCAGTTGAAAGACCGCGTCGAGCAGCCCATCGAGTACCGCACGCAGCCCTTCGAGGACGGCGTGCTCTATGTCTCCGACCGCCGCATCGACCTCTCCGGCCCGATCATCACAGGCACGGCCGACTACCTCTGCGACCGCATCGACTACTTCAACAACCAAAGCCCCGAGCTGCCCATTTTCCTGGTCATCGACAACTGCCCCGGCGGGTCGGTCATGCAGGGCTACCGCATCGTGAAGGCGATTGAAACCAGCAAGGCCCCCGTGCACGTCGTGGTCAAGAGCTTCGCCGCCTCGATGGCCGCGATCATCACGACCCTGGCCGACCACAGCTACGCGTTCCCCAACGCCATCATCCTGCACCACCAGATGTCGGCCGGCGCCTCGGGCAACATGACCGACCTGCAGGAGCAGATCGAGTCACTCAAGGAGTGGGAACGCCGCTTCGCCGAGCCCGTGGCGGCCAAGATGGGCATCGACGTTGAGACGTTCAAGGAGCGGATGTATGCGTCGAGCAAGTCGGGCGACTGGGAAGAGTTTGCCGACAAAGCCGTCGAGCTCAAGTGGGTCAACCAGATCGTGACCGAGCTGCGTGAAGAGAGCATCCGCCAAAAGCCCAGCGACTCGGCCCCCAAGCCGTGGTGGGCCTCGCTCCTGATGCAGGACGAGTCGGGCAAGAGCTACGTCCAACTCCCGCCGCTGGAGCCCTACGACGCGTACTTCATGATCAATCCCAACAACTTCTACCGCGTGCAGGGGCGGTGAGTCCGCCGGTCATGCCGGTATTATCAGCACCCATGAAGACCCCTTGGCAGGCATGGTGCTGGGCGCTGGGCTTGGTGGCGCTCGTCGCCGTCAGCGCAGCAGCGGCACACCTGTGGCAAACGCGCGAGCGGGCAACGCAGCGGGCCCTGCTCGACGCGGCACGCCCCGCCCTCGCCCAGGCCGGCGGGGACTACTACGTCTGGGTCAAGCTCATCGAGCTGTACCCCACCCGGCTCGACGGATCGCACTGGGACTCCCTCGCCGATGAAGCACCCGACCCCTACTACACCCTCACCTGGCAGGACAACACCGTCCACACAAGCCCCACGCGCGACAACACCCTCATCGCCACCTGGGACCTGCTCGCCGCCAACGTGTGGGACCTCCTGAAAGACGGCGGAGACGTTGAGGTCGCCACCATGATCCGCGCGCCGCTCCTGCGCATCGAGCCGGGCTCCACCGCGACGCTCCACGTCTACGACGCCGACCCCATCGGCCGCGACACGGTCGGCCAACTCACCGTCGCGCTCGACACGCTCCGCGTCGGCGACAATACCCTCGCCCTCGAACCCACCGAGCACAACGGCATCCGCCGTGTCGTCGTCACCCTGGTCGACCGCAGCGTGACCCTTGCCGAGCTGGCCGACACCGTGAACCGCCGATAAGAAGACCACGCGAGCCCTGATCCGTCCCCTGAACCCCGATCCCCGCCGGGCCGTCGGGTTTGCCGACCCCCCGGTGGTTGTGGTACATTGTCCGGCTCGGCCCAATGGTCGGGTGATTCGCCCCTGTTCCACGCGTGGACACTGGCTGGACCCCCCGGTGGGTCCCGTCGGGGTGGAGTCAGCAGGGAACTGTCAACCGACGGCCGGCGTATCAACCCCCGACCGTCTTGCGGAGCCGCCGACCCGTGGCCAAGAAAAAGACCACCCCCAAACCCCGCAAACCCGCCCCCACCCGCGCCAAAGGCAAGGCCCCCAAGCCCACCAAGCCCAAGGCCAAGGCGGGTGCACGGCCCCCCTCAAAGCCCGCCCCATCCAAGAAGCCCAAGCCCAAGCCCAAGCCCAAGCCCAAAGCAAAGCCAGCCCCTAAAGCCAAGCCCAAAGCCAAGCCCCTCCCCAAAACAAAAACGAAGGCACCGTCCGCCAAAAAGCCCACCGCTGCGCCCAAGTCGGCTCCCAAACCAACCAAGACGACGCAACCCAACAAGCCCGCCAAGCCCGCCGCAGCGCCCAAGGCAGCGGTCCAGAAAGACCCCGTCGCCGCGGTCCGGAAAAAGCCCGCGACTTCCAACGCTTCAGCCAAGTCGCCCGTCGCCGTCGCCACACCCGCTCCCACACCCACCGCCAAGCCCGCGCCAACTTCCGCTGTCGTGCCCGCTGTTGCCAAAGAGCACCCGCACCCGGCTGCGCGCAACAACGGGCCGGCCCGCGCCGGCAAGTCGCCCAAACCCGCGCCCGGCTCCAACGGCTCGGCCGACGAAACCCCCGATCACTTCGAGCCCGACCTGACCGTCGAACAACTCCAAAAAGTCAAGACAGGCCTCAAGAAAAAAGACCTCGACGCCTTCCGCGCCCTGCTCCTCGAAGAACGGGCCGAGCTGATCGGCGATATCAAAGGCCTCGACGGCGCCCGCAACAACTACGGCGGGGAGCTCGCCAACGTCCCGCTCCACATGGCCGACGCCGGTAGCGAGAACTTCGACCGCGAGTTCACCCTCGGCATGGCCGAGAAGGCCCGCGTCAAGCTCCGCCTGCTCAACGAGGCGCTGCTGCGGATCGAGCGGGGCTACTACGGCGTGTGCCTCGACTCGGGCCGGCCCATCGAGCACGCTCGCCTCGAGTACGAGCCCTGGACCCGCTACTCCATCGAAGTCGCAAGACACCGAGAACGCCTCGGCCTCGCCGACTGAACCATCCACCTTAGCGCCCCCGCAGCTTCTGCAACCCGCGCAGCCCCCGCTGCGCATTCACCTGCTCCAAGGCCGCCGGTGTGTGCGACCAGAGTCTCACTAATTGCGATGCGCTCACGCCAAGCGCCGATGCTGTCGCGGCCAGGTCGCTCTGATGCGCTTGCCAGGCATCCAACGACTCGGCCAGCAGGGCCGGGTGGTCCGCATGGGCCGCTGCCAGCGCGAGTCGCTCGTGTCGCACCCGTGCGGACCACTTGGCACTGGGTCGCTCCCACGGGCATCGGACGTGGACCGCGAGCTTGAACCGCAGGCGTGACAGCGCGACGCCGGCGTTGCGGGCCTGGCTGCGCTCTTCGTTGGCCTCGGCCGTCAGCCCGGTCGGCCGGTGTGTCAGGCGGACAGCCGTCTCGACCTTGTTTCGGTGCTGCCCGCCGGGCCCGCCCCGCCGAAGCGTCGTGGCGTCGCAATCGCCCCGCAACGCACGATCCTCCAATCCAGCCGGGTGAATCACGACAGACATCGACCCAGCGTAGTGGAACCGCCCGAAGCCCACGCTGCGCAGCTGTGTGGGGTCCGTCATGATCCATCACTTTCGACCGGTCTGACCCCACGCAGCTGCGCAGCGTGGGCTTCACCGGGGAATCGGCCGTACGAATCGTTTGGCATTTTCCCTCAGAGGTGTCATGCTTGCAGTCCCCGGACTCTGCCCCACGATCCACGGACCCACCCCCATGCCCACGGATGTTTCTTCGTCAACGGCGCGGTTGCCCGAGCGTCTCGAGCACCAGCACGTCTTCGAGTTGCCCGACACCGTGCAGTCGTGGGACGACGACTACTACCCGCCCGTGGCGCTTCGCTACTACGACTCGGCGGTGTCGAACATGCTCAAGTGGATGGGAGCCAAGCCCGGTGACGAGGTGCTCGACGCCGGCTGCGGGCCGGGCGTGCACTCGATCCGCGCCGCGCAGCACGGCTGCCGGGTCCACGCGATCGACCTGTCGACCACCATGCTCGAACAGGCGCGTCAGCGCGTCGCCAAAGCGGGCTTTGCCGACAAGGTGCGGTTCGAGCCGGCCGACCTCACCAAGCTGCACCTGCCCGACAACAGCGTGGACTTCGCGTTCTCCTGGGGCGTGATCATCCACATCCCCAAGGAAGGCGCGGAGCACGCCTTCGCCAACCTCGCACGTGTCATGAAGCCCGGCGGGAAGCTCGCGCTGTACCTCACCAACCGCACCGCGCTGGACAACCGCATCGAGACCGTCCTGCGCGGCATCGTCCGAAAGCCCCTGGACCGCCAGCGATACAACCTGGGCGACGGCGTGTTCTACGACATGCACGGCGAGAAGCTCTGGCTCTGGCGGTTCGACCACCACGCGCTCGTGGACTTCATGGATAAGCACGGCATGACGCTCACCAAACGCTGCTGCGGCGAATACAGCGAGTTCCAACGACGCGTGCCCAAGATCGTCCGCCCCGCGTTCCTCCACGCCAACAACGCCGCATACGCCATGAAGCTCCCCGCTCACTTCTCGTACTGCAACCTCTGGGTCTTCGAGAAGCGGGATCAGCAGTGAGTCCACGGCCACGCTGAGCGAGTCCGCGAGCGAAGCGTCTGGTGCTTCCCTCAAACCACTCTCCAACACCCACTCCCCACTCCCCGCTTCGGAGGAGGCGCACCGGTTGCTGATCTCCCCCGGCATGTCATACTCTCGCAGCCCACGGGAGCCCTGCATGTCGAACAACGCTTACTCGTACCTTCCTGAATCTGGCGATCGATACAAGGCGATCCTCTTGTTCGGTGCGCCCGGCGCGGGCAAGGGGACACAGGGCAAGATCATCGGGTCGATCCCCGGCTTTTACCACTGCTCCTGCGGCGATGTGTTTCGCCATATGGACCCTCACACCGAGCTTGGCCGGATCTTCATCGAGAACAGCTCGCGCGGCGAGCTGGTGCCCGACGAGGTGACGGTGAAGATGTGGGCCCGCGCGGTGCGTGCCCGGACGTTCCTGGGCGATTACAAGCCACGGTCGGACCTTCTCATCCTCGACGGCATCCCGCGCACCCTGCACCAGGCCGAGCTGCTCGACGCGTACATCGACGTGGTCAAGATCATCCACCTCACGTGCAAAGATGAGGAAGCGATGTTCGAACGGCTGAAGCGCCGTGCGATGAAAGAGAACCGCCACGACGACGCTGACGAACGCGTGATCCGCAAACGCTGGCGCATCTACGGCCAGGAGACCGAGCCCGTGCTTCGTTACTACGACCCCGCGCTTGTTGTGCACGTCGATTCCATCGGCAGCCCCGCCCAGGTCCTGCACTCGATCCTCGACGAAGTGGTGCCCGTGCAGAACGAACACTTCGCGAAGTCAGAGTCGTGATGTGCTTCGCAAAGATCGCGTCGCGCGCAGCGCCGCGACTTGTCGCGTGTGCGCTGGGGGCGGTGGGTGGGGCGCATCACATCAGGCCCAGGTGCAGCTTCGCTTCGTCGCTCATCATGTCTTTGGACCACGCGGGGTCCCACACGAGGTTGACATGGGCGGTGTCGATGCCGTCCACCGACTCGGCGGCGCGTTGCACCTCGCCCGGCAGCGACTCGGCCTCGGGGCAGTTCACCGTCGTCAGCGTCATCATCACCACGCACGAACGCGACGCGGCGCTCACCCGCACCTCGTAGATCAGCCCCAGGTCGTACACGTTGACCGGGATCTCCGGGTCGTGCACGCCCTTGATCGCCTCGATGATCGCGGTCTGCAGGTCATCACTGCCTGCGGTCTCGCTGGGGCGCATCTGGTTGGACTTCTTCGCTTCGCCTGAATCAAAAATACGCATGTCGCGTTCCCGTGCATCGTCGCCCATTCAACCCGCATGACTCACGCTGGCAGCGCCGCGGTCGCCAGCGCACGCACCCGCTCGATCATCGCGTGCAGACCGTTACGCCGCGTCGGCGAGAGGTGCTCTTCGAGCCCGAGCCGCTTGAAGAGCGAGACCGCATCGAAGGTGCGCGCGTCTTGCGGCGATCGCCCGTTGTACGCGCTGAGCAGCACGGCGATCAGGCCGTTGACGATGTGGGCGTCTGCACGCGCTTCGATTGAAACGCAGCCGGCGTTGTCGCCTGGCGTTGGCAAGACCGACAGGTGCATCCACACGTTGCTCTGACAACCACGCACGCGGAACGCCTCGTCCATGTAACACGCCGGCATCGTCGGCAGCTTCCGCCCAAGGTCGATCAGGTACGAAAACCGGTCGTCCCACGCGTCGAACAACGCGAAGTTCTCGGTGATCTCCTCCAACGTCGGCAACACACTGGGCGTGGTCATGGCAGTGAACGTCCTCTCGATCGGCACGCTCTATCTTAGTCGAGTGGGGGGCGGCGGTCAGCGAGGCCGACGTTCATCGGACGTCGGCCTCTGGGGGTTGCGGAGCGTGTCATGTCAGACGACATCTATCGAGCGTTGGCGGACATGGTGCTCACGCTCCACGTGGGCGTCGTGCTGTTTGTCGTGGGCGGGCTGGTGGCGACGCTCCTGGGCGGGGCGATGCGCTGGCGGTGGGTGAGCAACCGGTGGTTTCGCGCTGCGCACCTCGCATGCATCGTCATCATCGTGATGCAGAGCTGGCTGGGCGTGGTGTGCCCGCTGACGGACCTGGAGATGTGGCTGCGCGTGAAGGGTGGGCAACGGGCGTACGACGAGTCGTTCATGGCTCACTGGTTGGGCAGGTTGCTGTTCATCGAGGCCCCGCCGTGGGCGTTTGTACTGGCGTACACGGCGTTTGGCGCAGCGGTGCTGGCGTCGCTGTGGCTGGTGCCTGTGCGGTGGGTTGGGGAGGTAACGCCACGGGATGACAAGAAGGTTTGAAACCGCAGATGGACGCGGATCAGATCATCCCGGTGGTCAACTCGTGTCAAACCTGCGGTGGCCGCACCGACTGGCGAGCAAGCTCGCCAGCTACACAGGGACATAGTTTCCATGCGACGCCTTATCCGCGTGCATCTGCGTCCATCTGCGGTTTCAAATCCGGTTGCACATGTGGATCAGAGGAAAAACTTCTTTGCCTTCTCGATCGCGCTCGCGAGGCGGTCGAGTTCTTCGAAGGTGTTGTAGAACGCGAGCGAGGCGCGGGCGGTGGCGGGGACGTTGAAGCGGTCCATGAGCGGCTCGGCACAGTGGTGGCCGGTGCGGATGGCGATGCCTTCGTGGTCGAGCACGGGGCCCAGGTCGTAGGCGTGCATGCCTTCAACAACGAAGCTGAGCACGGGGACTTTGCGCGGCGCGGTGCCGATGATGCGCAGGCCTTTGATCTGTTGAAGCAGCGCGGTGCCGTAAGCGAGGAGCGCTTGTTCGTATTGTTCGACGTCGGCCCAGTCGAGCGACTGCATGAAGTCGACGGCTGCGCCCAGGCCGATGGCGCCGCAGATGTGTGGCGTGCCCGCTTCGAAGCGCATGGGCGGCTTGGCGTAGAGCGTTTTCTGGAACGTGACGCGTTGGATCATCTCGCCGCCGCCTTGGAAGGGGGGCATGTCCTGGAGCAGCGCGGGCTTGCCGTAGAGGACGCCGATGCCCGTTGGGCCGAACATCTTGTGGCCGCTGACGGCGAGGAAGTCGCAGCCCATGCGTTGCACGTCGATCTTGACGTGCGGCGCGGCCTGGCACGCATCGACGACGGCCAGTGCGCCGACGTTGTGTGCGGCGTCGATGATGTGCTGGATCGGGTTGATGGTGCCCAGCGCGTTACTGATCCAGAGGATGGAGACGATCTTGACGCGGTCGTCGAGCTTGGCGTGGAAGTCGTCGAGGTCGAGCTCGCCGGTGTCGGTGACGTTCACGACGTCGAGCGATGCGCCGGTGGCTTCGCAGGCGAGCTGCCAAGGGACGATGTTGCTGTGGTGCTCCATGTGGGAGAGGAGCACCTTGTCGCCGGGCTTGAGGGCGAGCGGGTTGCCGGCGGCGGGCACACGGCAGGCGTGAGCCACGAGGTTGAGCGCTTCGGTCGCGCCGCGCACGAAGACGCAGCTCGACGCATCGGGCGAGCCGAGGAAGCGTGCGACCTTGTGCCGCGCGGCTTCGTACTGCTGCGTCGCTTGCTCGGCCAGCGTGTGCAGGCCGCGGTGGACGTTCGCGTTGGTCGTGCGGTAGTAGTCGCTGATCGCGTCGATGACGGCCTGGGGCTTCTGCGCGGTCGCGGCGTTGTCGAGGTATGCGAGCGGCTTGCCGTGGACCCGCTGCTGAAGGATCGGGAAGCGGTCGCGCTGGATCGCTGCGGTGGTGGTGGCTTGATGAGTTTGCATGGACGGATGCGTCACGGTCATGCGGGATGGTAGCTGCGCCGCATCGCTCGATGCTGTCACAGATTCGCAAGTCCCGCAACGCTAAAGTGCCCACCATGCCCGACGGCAGCCACGCACCGCAGGACTTTGCCAGCACCGACGACCAGCGCTCCGGGGCGCCGCTGCGCTATGCACAGAGTGTCACGTTCCCCGGGCCGTTCGCGCTGGTGCAGGGCGGCTCGCTGCCGTCGCTGACGATCGCCTACGAGACGTGGGGCACGCTGAGCGCGGAGCGTGACAACGCCATCCTTGTTGGCCACGCCATCTCGGGCGACTCGCACGCTGCGCAGCACCACGCCGGCGACGACCCGGGCTGGTGGGACCCCCTCATCGGCCCGGGCAGAGCGATCGACACCGACCGCAGCTTTGTCATCTGTTCCAACGTGCTGGGCGGCTGTCGCGGCACCACGGGCCCCGGCACGATCAACCCCGACACGCACAAGC
>DAIOEG010000013.1:13903-16941 GCA_036746415.1 Phycisphaera sp.
AGCCCTTCGGCCCGGGCTTCCCCGTCGTCACGCTCGACGACATCGTCCATGCGCAGGCGATGCTGATGGACCACCTGGGCATCGACACGCTCCACGCTGTCGTCGGCGGGTCGCTCGGCGGGCACCAGGCGCTCACGTGGGCCACGCGCTACCCGACGCGGGTCAAGCACTGCGTCGCCATCGCCACCAGCCCGCGGCTCACCTCGCAAGCGCTCGCCTTCGATGTCGTCGCGCGCAACGCCATCCAGCGCGACCCGCACTTCCACGGCGGGCAGTACTACGACCAGCCCACCCGGCCCGACGTCGGCCTGGCCATCGCGCGGATGCTCGGCCACATCACCTACCTCTCGTCCGAAGCCATGGACGCCAAGTTCGACCCCGACCGACACGCGCCCCGCGATATCACCACCGCCTTCGAAAAACGCTTCAGCGTCGGCTCCTACCTCGCGCACCAAGGACAGAAGTTCACCGAACGCTTCGACGCCAACTCGTACATCACCATCTCCACCGCGATCGACCTGTTCGACCTGGGACGCACACGGGCGCAGCTGCTCGAACGGCTTGCACCCGCGCAGTGCGACTGGCTGGTGGTGTCGTTCAGCAGCGACTGGCTGTTCACGCCCCGACAGTCGCGCGACATCGTCAATGCGCTCGCCGCCTCGGGCAAGCCGGTGACGTACACCGAGATCACCACCGATGCCGGGCACGACGCGTTTTTACTGCCACGCGAGATCGAGCTCTACGGCCCGCTCATCGCCGCCAAGCTCGGCCAGCCCGACCGCTCGGCCCCGCCGCTCAAACCCAACGACCGACGCATCCTCGACCTGATCCCCCAAGGCAGCTCGGTGCTCGACCTGGGCTGCGGGTCCGGCCGGCTGCTCGCGGAACTCAAGCGTCGCGGCCACACGACGCTCTGCGGTGTTGAGGTCGCGCAGAGCAAGCTCATCGATGCCGCCGCGCGCGGGCTGGACGTCATCGACTACGACCTGAACCACGGCCTGCCAGCGTTCAATGATGGACAGTTCGATGTCGTCGTGCTCAACGTCACGCTGCAGGCGGTGGAGAACACGGTGGCGCTTCTGGATGAGATGGCGCGTGTGGGCAAGCGCGTCGTGCTGAGCTTCGCCAACTTCGCGTTCCGTGACCTGCGCGACACGTTCGCTCAAACGGGCCGATCCCCGCGCAGCCGGTGCGCTGACGGCGAGTACGACCACGCGTGGTACGACACGCCCAACCGCCGGTTCCCCTCGATCCTCGATGTCGAAGACCTCTGCAACAGCCGGGGCCTCTTGATCCACCAGTCGATCTACCTGGACACGCAGGCGGGCGTGGAGGTTGCCGCTGATCACGACCCCAACCGCAACGCCGACACCGCGATCCTGGTGATCAGCAGGTGAGTCTACAAGCCCACGCTGCGCAGCTGCGTGGGGTCGATCCGTAGATTTGATTTGAATCAACAGTGGCTGACCCCATGCAGCTTCGCAGCATGGGCATCGTCTTAAGTGGGGAGGTGTTGGATGTGCAGCGCGACGAGGGTTTGGTCGTCTTGTGGGGTCCCGCCGGCTTCGAATCGGCGGAGTCGTTCGTTGAGGGTGTCGAGGGTGCATCGGGCGTCGGAGGCGCAGGCGATGAGGGCGCTGCGCAGGCCTTCTTCGCCGAAGAACTCGCCTTGGCTGTTGCGGGTCTCGGGGATGCCGTCGGTGTAGAGCAGGAGCGTGTCGCCCGGTTCCAGTGTCATGCTGGCAACGTCGTACGTCTCGTCTTCGAGGATGCCCAGCGGCACCCCGCCAACGGCGTCGAGCCGGAGGATGTCGGGCGGCAGGAGCGGGTTGGAACTCTTCTTGCGCACGAGCGCCGGCGGGTGGCCGGCGTTGGTGTAGAGCAGCTTGCCGGTGTCGGGGTGGTACTCGAAGACCGAGCAGGTGACGAAGTTCTGTCCGATGCGTTTGGCGCACAGGTGTCGGTTGAGGTAGTCCATGAAGCGTGCGGGGTGTTGGAGTTCGAGTGGCGCGGTCATGGTGAGAGTCTGGAGGATGGCCATGACGACGGCGGCGGCGGGGCCGTGGCCCGAGACATCGGCGATCATGAATCCCCACCGGCCGTCGTGCGTCCCGTCGGCAAGGCCGTCGACGCCCAGGGGGTGGAAGTTGTAGTAGTCGCCGCCGGCGGTGTCATAGACCTGATAGCTCGTGGCGACATCGACGCCGATGATCTCGGGCAGCTTGTCGGGCAGCAGCGCACGCTGGATGTCGGCGATGCGGTCCATCTCGGCCCGGACCTTCTGGTGGGCCTTGTGGATCTCGCGCGTCGCCAGCGTCAGCCGGACCTGCCCGCCCACGAGGTTGCCTCGCAGCATCATTTCTTCCATCTCGGCCAGCGTGAAGCACTCGGGCGATCGGCGCAGCCGGATGGCCCAGTTGAGCGGTTGCCCCTGATCGAACAGGGGGACCGCCAGCAGCGACGCGAAGCCGCGCAGCTCGGTGGCTCCCAGCACGGGGTCGGCTGCGAGGTCGAGCCGTTTGAGCATGGTCGGCTCGCCGCGTGCGACGATGTCGCTCAGCACGCCCGAGGAGTGGATGGTCATCTGGTGGAGCGTGGACCAGGGGTCGGCGTGTTCGAGTTGCGTGAGCGACCCGGGCATGCTGGTGCGGGTGATGCGGTAGTGCCCCGGCGGGAGGCCACGGGTCGAGAGGGACGCGTAGCCCTCGGTGCCGTACAGCCGGGCCATGGCTAGGCCGAAGTGTTTGAGCACCTCGCCGGGCTCGTGGGCGTTGCTGATGTCTTTGAGCATGTTGCCCAAGAGCGTGAGCCGTTGCTCGGGCTCGGTGATGAGCGAGAGGTCTGGGTCGGGATGAAGGGTCTGCTCGCTCACGTTTGTGGGTGTGTTCATGGGTTGTTCTGGTGCGGCGTGTGCGTGCTCACCAGCATAGCGCGGCTGGGTTTGCGGCGGGTGTTGTTGACGTTTTCATTGGGGCGTGGTTTACACTGCGAGGATGCGTGATGACGACCCCAACAAGCCGTTGATGCCCGAGGGCGAC
>DAIOEG010000014.1:0-3150 GCA_036746415.1 Phycisphaera sp.
TGCAGCGTGATGGCTAGGCCCGCGTGGCGGTGCGGCGCGGGCTCTTCGCCGATGGGGAACTTCTCGATGGTGGATGCATTGAGCAGCGGCGGGTTCTGCACGATCGCATCGGGGGCGTGGATGCGTCGGTAGTCGTCGGCAACCCAGTCGATGGCGCGCAGAGGCCGGGCGAGCAGGCGCTGCCAGGCGTCGTGCGTGTCACACAGCGGGTTCTTCACGAACGCGTAGCTGTCGGGCAGGTGCGGCTGATCCGTGCGACGAAACGGCGGGAGCGAGAACGTCGGCGAGCGCTCGGTCGTGTCGGTCAGGATGTCCAGCAGCAAGTCATCGGCAAAGTATGTGACTCGTTTCTCCTGCGCGTAAAGATCAGCTTCACGCTGCGCCACTTCGGCGAGGACCTTGATCGAGCGCGGCTCGCGCTGCGAGGCGAGCAGGGCGGTGAAGCGTTCCAAGTAGTGTTGAGCGGTCTTGGGCGTTTTGCCGGTGGCGGCGTCGAAGGCCTGCTCGAGCGCACTGCCGACGACGAGCAGCTCGGTCGTGGTCGCCTGCATGCGTGTGGAGCCGGCGACGGCCATGGGGGCGCACGCGAGGTCGATGCTGGTGATGCGCGGCTCGTCGAGCACGGCCCTTGATCGTTCGACGTGCTTGCGCAGGATGTCGGCCGGGTTGTTGAACACGAAGAACACGTCCGCCCCCGCGGCGAGGCCCGCCCACGCGGTGCCGATGACAAAGGGCGTCTCGCCGCCCTCGGTGATGGCGACGACGACATCGCCGGCGCGCGGGCCGACGTGCTGTGCTTCGTGCTCAACGTTGCTGTCGTCGGTGCGCGGCCCGGTCTGCGCGAGCTGGTGCTTGCCGAAGTCGGGGAAGTCTTCGTAGCCCTCGACGGACTTGATGAGCGCAAAGTCCCCACCGGCCATGACGGAGAAGACGCGCCGCAGGTCAGGCCGATCGGCGGCCAGCGCGGCTCTGCGCCACGCGGTCTCGAGCAGGATCGACAGCCGGCCTGTTGCGCCGCAGCCGGTGAAGAAGATCCGCCGATCGGTCGTCGCAGCGCGGGCGAGCGCAGCGACGAGGCGTTGATATTGCGGGCTATCAAACACGCGGCGCATCGCCTCGGGTAGCTCGGCATCGACCTCTTGAATCAGCGCGATGGCCTGCGACAGGTCACGCTTGGCCAGTTCGGCGAGGCCGCGCGTCTTGGCGTGCGGCTGCTCGGTGAGCAAGACGCCCAGGCGGAACGGCGTCTCGTGGTCGATGAAGTGCCGGGCACGCTCGGCGGCGGACGCGGTGGGCATGGGCGGGCTCTGTTGTTGAGTCATGGGTCGGGCTCGCTTGGGGACCGCAGCTGCGTGGTCCCGGGGTGAGAATGTACGCGAGAGCGGGCGATCGGTCCGGCCTGTGGGGGCAAGGGGTGTTACCATCGCCGACCACGATGAGGACGAAGGAAACACAACGCGTGATAGGTTCAACGGACGTATCAAGCGGTTCGCCTGAGCTGTCGATCATCGCGCCAGCATTCAATGAAGAGGGCAACGTCGAACTGCTCGTGCATCAGGTCGAGGTGTCGGTGATCGGCGTGGGCGTCGACGCGGAGCTGGTGGTGGTGGACGATTGCTCGACGGACCAGACGTGGGCGAAGCTGTGCGAGCTGTGCGCGGGGCGGGCGTGGTTGCGACCGGTGCGATTGAGCGAGAACCGTGGGCAGAGCATGGCGATGGGCGTGGGCGTGGCCAGCGCGAGCGGCCGGTTTATCGCAACGCTCGACGCGGACCTTCAGAACGACCCGGCCGACCTGCCAAGGATGCTCGATGCGCTACGCTCGGGCGAAGCGGACTTCGTGCAGGGCTGGCGTGCGAATCGGCAGGACAGCTGGAGCAAGCGCAAGGCCAGCAAGGTCGGCAAGTGGGCGCGTCGGCTGGTGCTGGCCGACCCAGTGAAGGACACGGGCTGCTCGACGCGGGTCGTGCGTGCCCAGATCGCTCGGCAGTGGCCTCTGGAGTTCAAGGGGATGCACCGCTTCATGCCGATTTATGCGGCGATGCTCGGCGCGCGCATCGTCGAAGTCGCGGTCAACCACCGTCACCGACACACCGGAACGAGCAAGTACAAGTCGCTGCAGCGCGGCGTCGTGGGCTTCTTCGACTTACTGGTGATGCGGTGGATGATGAGCCGGTACCGCGACACGCCGGCGCTGCAACGCCCCGCGTTACACGACAGATCAAGCGATCCAACACTGGCGATGGAGCGGCCGTGATGAGTCTGTTCAAGCACGGGTGGATCCCTGTCTCGGTGATCATCCTCGCGGTGTATGCGTGGGTCTCGTCCGACTGGACCGCGTCGGCCTCGGTGACGGGCAGCAACGGCACGCCGATCGCGCTGGTGAGCGATCCGACGCTTATTGACCTCGTCCCCGTCGATGAGACGACGGTGCGCATCGACGGCGTGGGCAGGTCGCTCTTAATGCACGACGCGGCGGGTCGGCAATGGTTCGCCGTGCCCGATGGCGATGGCGTGGAGCACCGGCTGACGGCCGATCAGTTCCTCGCTTACGTCCGCAACGCCGACCACGGCCAGGGCTGGCTCTACAAGCTTCTCAACATCTCCAACCTCTGGGGCCTGGCGTGGGTGTCGCTGGGCCTCGCCGGCCAGTGCGCGTTCACCGGGCGCATGATCGTGCAGTGGATCGCCAGCGAGAAGGAGAAGCGCTCCGTCGTCCCCGTCGCGTTCTGGTGGATGTCGCTGATCGGTGCGACCATGCTGCTGGTCTACTTCGCGTGGCGCAGAGACGTCGTCGGCATCCTCGGCCAAGGCACCGGCTGGTACATCTACCTCCGAAACATCGTGCTCATCCGAAGCGCCGCCCAGTAAAGCCCACTCGCAATCAGAACAACACTCCCCACGCCGACGCTGAACGCAGCGAAGCGTCAGGCCCCCCTCAACACAACGCCACATAAATCAGCGTCGCAAAGCACACGATCCGCAGGCGGTACGGGAAGCTGATTTGATCGAAGGTGAACCACTGGGCGATCATGTCGTAATCCTTTGAAGGGGCGACGGGCAACCCAACCATGCACCACCGACTCGACACCGCAATCAAGACACGCTTCCCCATGCGTAAAGCAAGCAAAGACATGCAGATACACAAAG
>DAIOEG010000014.1:3160-3565 GCA_036746415.1 Phycisphaera sp.
GGTCTGCGCGGGCTGTGGCGTGGACGCAACAGGTGGAGCCGGCCCATCGTCCTGCTGCTTGCGGCGTGGTCGGCCGTGTGCGTGCCCTGGCTGGGCGTGAAGGCATCGGGCCAACCGTCGTCGGGGCAGGCCGCCGCCGTCCCCGCCGCGCCGCTGCTTGACCCGTCCCACGCGTTCGTGCTTCAGCAACAGGTCGAGCGTTGGCTGGAGAAGGGTGGCATCCCAGGCGACCACGACCGCGTGCTCGTCGTCGCTGGCGCCGCTGGCCTGCGGGTCACGCTGCGCATCGATGGCCGGACGCTCGGATCTTCCGAGGCGTGGCACCCCGGCCTCGCCGCCGCACTGCAACACGCATCGGCCCAGCAGCCGGTGACGCTGCCCGATGCCGACCTCATGAACTGGCTC
>DAIOEG010000014.1:3575-4606 GCA_036746415.1 Phycisphaera sp.
GGCTCGAAGGCGCGACCGCCGACGCCTTCAAGCAGGTCGAGACCCGCCTAGCCGACAACGCCGAACGCCTCCGCGTGGACCCGACGCTCAACATCGGCAACATGCGTCAAGCGCTCGCCGACCTCGCCGGCCGACTGCTGGTGGACGTCCAAGTCGCGCACGCGCCCCAGCGTGTCGCGGTCTCCGAAGATGCGCCGCCCGATGCCGTGTTCGCCTCCATCGTCCCCGGCTACCACGGCTGGCTCGTCTCCAAAAACGCAAACGCCACCAGCCCCGCCCAACGCGCCGCACCCTTCGGCGTCGTCTGGCCGGCCACCGCGCTTGCCAACAACGCCTCGCCCAACGCACAAGCGCAGCGCGCCCTCACCGACGCCGGCTACAACGCACTCGACCAGCTCGCCCGTATCGCTCGACCGCAAGGCCCCGCCCTCTACCGCTTCACCATCGAGCACGTCACACGACCACGCACCGCGATGAATGTCGTCACCCTCACGCGCGGCAACCCGCAGCTCCCAAGGCACGTCGTCCAATCCAAAACCATCGACGAGATCGCCGACCGCATCACGCTTCACCTCGCAGGCCGGTTCATCGGCAACGGCCTGATGCGTGGCACGTACCAGCCCACGCGCGGCGACTACGACCCCTCGATGGCTGACGACCTCGAAGCCGCCCTCGCCTGCTGGGCACTGCGCAACCACGCCGCCGAACAGCGCGCTCGCGGCGTCGTGCAGCTCGCCATCGACCCTTACGAAACCAAGGCGATCGACATGACCCGTGTCCTCGCCGACCGCTGGGCCAACGCGCAGCCGACCACCACCAACGACCTCGCGACCGTCGGCCTGATCGTGCTCACGATGACCACAAGCCCGTCCGCACCCGACCCCGGTGACGCGCTGCCCCGGCTTGTCGCGCTGTTGCGATCAAGCATCGCCGACGACGGTTGGCCCAGCGTGACACAGGCCGAGCAACGCAAGACGCTGGGCATCACGCCCGCTGCGCAGATCGCGTTTGCGCTGGGTCAATACGGCGTG
>DAIOEG010000014.1:4616-16591 GCA_036746415.1 Phycisphaera sp.
TCAGCTCTCAGCGCGTCTGGCGCGAGAGAGCATTCTGGCGCAAAGCAGCCAGGACGCAGCCCGCATCCAGGCGCAGGTGAACGAGCTGGTGATCGAGAGTCTGAGCCAAGGGGTTCTGGTGGTGGATCAATACGGCGTGGTGCGCAACGACCGCGACGCGCTCGCCGACGCCGCCCAGCTGTTCGAGCGGGTCTGGGAACGCACGCAGGGCCGGCTCAACACGGCGCAGCTGCCCTGGCTTGCGTGGTTCGACGACCGCGTTGGGCCAGCACTCATCGAGGCAAAGCTCCTCGCGCCCGATGCGTGGAGCACCCGACGCTTGATCCTGGCACAAGGCCTCGACACGCTCGCCGACCAGCAGATCATCGATACCCCGAAGCTCGGCCCGGACGACGTGCTGGGCGGGTTCCAACTCCGCGCCAGCCCGCTGGTGTTCAAAGACTCCTACCCTCGGCCGGACTGGACCACGGCCCTGCCCCTGGCCTACGTCGCGGTCACGCTCCGCGATGATGCACAGTTCAAAAACCCCGCCGACCGCTTCGGCCCGCTCATCACCGCGCAATACGCCGCGCGGTTCCTTCAACAACTCATGATGGATGCGCCCTCTTGCTTCGGCACCGTCGGCCCCGAGAACGCGCTCGGCGGCGTCCGCCTCACGCTCTGGGACAACCGGCTGGAGATCACCGCCTCGGCCATGTCCCTGCTCGCCATCGATGAACTCAGACACACCCTCCGTACGCTCGGTAGAGAAGCCAACTGATCCAACGTCAGGCGACACATGCACACATGTGTTTCAAGCATCTGCTGCACCGCGATCACGACGCGTCCGTGCGACCCAGCAACCGCCCGATCACCAGCAACACCCCGATCAGCAGCAGACCCACGCCCAGCGTCAGCCCCACCGACAGCGGGGCCAGCGGGTTGCTTGAGTAAAGCGACAGGACATACCCTGCGCCAACGAGCAGCACCGACAGCAGCACGACAAAACAGATGCCGACCCAAAAGAGCAGCGCATCGCCGCGGCGCATCGCCTTGCTCACGTCCGATGTGATGCCCAGCCGCGATTGGCGGTCGTACGCCTGGCCACACTCGGGGCAGTGCCCCGCGACGCGCAGGCCACCCAGGTCGTACCCGCAGTTGGAACAGTCGTACCGCATCGACACACGCCTCCGATCAAAACACCCGATCCAACGCATGCTAACGAGCCGGTCTCTAGAATCACCGCCGGCCGACAACGCGCTCGGCCCACCACCCAAGGCACACCATGACCACCACTCCCAAACCCGTCGTCGTCGTCGTCCGTGACGGCTGGGGCCACAACCCCAACCCCCAGCACGACGCGTTCAACGCCGTCAAACTCGCACGCACCCCACGCTGCGATGCGCTCAAGCAGCACTACCCCTACACCCTCATCCACACCAGCTCCCGGCCCGTCGGCCTGCCCGAGGGCACCATGGGCAACTCCGAGGTCGGCCACCAGAACATCGGAGCCGGCCGGATCGTCTACCAGGAGTCCGTCCGCATCTCCGTCGCCATCGAGGACGGCTCGTTCTACAACAACCACACGCTGTGCGACAACGTCGAAAACGCCATCAAACACGGAAACAATATCCACCTGCTCGGCATCGCGTCGGATGCGGGCGTCCACGGCCTGCTCGACCACCTCTACGCCTGCGTCGAGCTGTGCAAGAAACGAAACGTCCCCAAAGACCGGCTGCTCCTGCACCTCTTCACCGACGGCCGAGACACCGGCCCCTACACCGGCAAGCGGTTTATCCAGCAGATCGAAGACAAGCTCCAAGAGATCGGCATCGGACGCATCGCCTCGGTCGTCGGCCGGTACTACGCCATGGACCGCGACAACCGATGGGAACGCGTGAAGCGCGCCTACGACATGCTCACCACGCCAGGCCCTGACACGCCACGCTTCGCCACCGCCACCCACGCGCTCCAGTCCTACTACGACGCGCCCACCAACGACTCGCAGAACGGCGACGAGTTCATCACCCCAAGCATCATCGGCGACGCCAACGCGTCACGCATCAGCGACGGCGACACCGTCCTGTTCTACAACTACCGCGGCGACCGCCCACGCGAACTCACCCGCGCGTTCATGCAGCCCGACTTCTTCGGCAACGTCAAGCCCTCGCCCGACACAGGGATCAAGGGCTTCGACCGCGGACGCCAGCTCCACCTCAAGTACGTCTGCATGACGGCGTATGACGAAACCTTCAACGCCTATCCAAATCTTGCGGTCGCCTACCCCAAGCCGGCCAAGATGGAATTGATCGCCGGCGAGTACCTGAGCAACATGGGCAAGACCCAGCTCCGATGCGCCGAGACCGAGAAGTACCCCCACGTCACCTTCTTCGCCAACGACTACCGAAACGACCCATTCCCCGGCGAGACGCAGCTCATGGCCCAGTCGCCCAAGGTCGCCACCTACGACCTGCAACCCCAGATGTCCGCCCCGGAAGTGCTCGACCTCGTGCTGACCACGATCCGCTCGGAGAACTGCCCCGACTTTGTGCTCGTCAACTTCGCCAACTGCGACATGGTCGGCCACACCGGCAAGCTCGACGCGGCGATCAAGGCCGTCGAGACCGTGGACGCCTGCGTCGGCAAGCTTGTCGATGCGGTGCTCAAGCTCGGCGGGAAGCTCATCGTCACCGCCGACCACGGAAACGCCGAGCAGATGTTCGACCCCACCACGAACGCCCCCCACACCGCGCACACGCTCTACGACGTCGAGTGCATCCTCGTGGACCCCACGCTGACGCCCACGACCCCGCTGCGCCAAGACGGCAAGCTCGCCGACGTCATGCCCACCGCTCTGCAGCTGATGCACCTCTCACAACCCGAAGCGATGACGGGTGTGTCGCTGCTGCGTGCGTGAGAAGGGGCCAAGGGGCCAGGGCCCAGGGGCCAAGTGGAAGAAGGGTGCATTGCGCGATGCATCGGAATGCCGCTGCTTCTTGTTACGCTCCTCGACTCGACTTGTTCAATCCGACCTCGTCCACCTTTTCGCCAGCTCTTCACTCGGCCCCTCGGCTCCTTGCCCCCGCTCATGCTCATCCCCTGGTGGTCCATCCCGCTCTTGATGCTCTGGCTGCTGTGGTGTGTGCAGTCGGTGCTGTGCGCGGTGCAGTGCCGGAAGCTCCGCAATCGGTTGAACCGTGGGAACCGGCCGAGCTACCACGCGTTCCGCCCGCCAGCGGTCGTCATTGTCCCGATGAAGGGGCTGGACACCGACGCGGTGGCGAACCTGCACGGGCTGTTCCGGCAGGACTACCCGCGCTACCGCATCCTCTTTGCCATCGAGGGCGAGTCGGACCCGGCCACGTCCCTCGTGCGTCACGAGGCGGCCAAGTACTCGGGCGTGCCCTGGGAGATCGTCTTCACCGGCAAGGCCGACGCGGCCACCGGACAAAAAGTCCACAACCTCACCCGGGCTCTGGAGCACCTCGAAGCAACCCGCACCACGCCGCGCGACCGCGACGAGGCGTGGGCCTTTGCCGATGCAGACGCGGTACCCGGCCCGCCGTGGCTTGGGCTGCTCATCGGGCCTCTCGTGCAGCACGAGTCCAACGCCGTCACCACCGGCTACCGCTGGCTGATCCCGCAGCGTGGCATGAACAAGGACGTGCGTTGGGGCTCGCGGTTCGCCAGCGTCATCAACAGCGCGATCGCGTGCTTTGCGGTGCACGACCCGTTCACCCGCGCATGGGGCGGGTCGACCGCGATGCTCGCCCGGACCGCCGACGAGGGCGGGTTGCTCAAGCACTGGAAGGGCGCGGTCAGCGACGACTACCAGGTCAGCGCGATGGCCCGTGCGCTGGGCAAGCGGGTCTATTTCCTGCCGGACTGCCTGGTGGAGACGCCGGTGGACTGGTCCATGAAGCAGTTCGCCGAGTTTGCCCGTCGGCAGTACCTCATCACGCGGGTGCACGAGCCGGGGTTTTTCGCCAAGGGCGTGGCGAGCGTGGCGTTGTATGTCGCGGGGTTTGTCTCGGCGGTGCTGACGTGTGTGCTGGCGCTGCTCCTTGGTGAGACCGAAGTGGGCGTGACGGCTGGCGTGGCCATCGCGTTTGTCGTGGTTGCGGATCAGGTCCGCGCAGTCATTCGACAACAGGTCGTGCGGCAGGCGTTTGGCAACGGCACGTTTGAACGCCTGCGCCCCGCGCTGCATCTGGACCAGTGGGGCACCCCGGTTGTCATGGTGGTGAACCTCGCGCTCATGCTTTCGTCGTACGCGGGGCGGACGATGACGTGGCGTGGCAACCGTTACCGCCTCGCTGGCCCGCAGCAGGTCACGCTTGAATCGTCGGGGTCGTGAGTGGCCGTGCGGGTTCACGCTTGGCGTGGGTGGTCATGGGCGGCCTTTGCGTCGAGTTGCTGGAGGATGTCGTGGACGGCGTCGTGGAGCTGATCGACGCTGATGGGCTTGACCAGGTGCTTGACGAAGCACGCGTCGCATGGCGGCGTAGTCTTCGACCAGCAGCACGCGGGCCTTGCTCTTGCTGTTGGTCTCGCCGCTGTTGGCGGGACGCTGCGTCGTTGGGTCGCGCCCGGCGGGCTTTGAGCTGGCCAGCACGGGCAGCAGCACGGTGAAGCGCGAGCCCCGGCCCAAGCCCTCGCTGTGCGCGGTGATCTCCCCGCCGTGCAGCTCGACCATCTTCTTGGCGATCGCCAGGCCCATGCCCAGCCCGCCGAAGCGTCGCGTGATGGTTTGGCCACCCTGCTCGAAGGCGTTGAAGATCGTCGGCAGTGTTTGTAACGCGATGCCGACGCCCGAGTCGGCGACATCGATCTGCACGTGCCCGGGGCCGGGGTGACTCGTCTGGAGGCGGATCGTGCCGTTGGCGGGCGTGAACTTGATGGCGTTGCGCAGCAGGTTCCACAGGACCTGCGAGAGGCGGGTGGGGTCTGCGTGCACGGTGTGTTCGCGTGCTTGCATCTGCAGCGACAGCGCGATGCCCTTGCTCTGGAACGCCTCATCGCAGCAGGTGTGTATGGCTTGCTGCACGAGTGTGTGCAGGTCACAGGGCTCGAGTTGCAGGTTGACCTTGCCACGCGTGACACGGGTGAGGTCGAGCAGGTCATCGATGAGCCGGGTCTCGAGCGCGACGTGATGGCGGACGCTGGTCAGGTCGCCGCGGACCTGCTCGGAGAAGCCGTCCTGTTGGAGCAGCATGTCGAGGGTGAGCAAGGCGGGCGCAAGCGGCGTGCGCAGCTCGTGGCTGAGGGCGGCGAGGAACTCGTCCTTGGCTTTGTTCGCGCGTTCGAGTTCGTCCCTGGCCAGTTCGAGCTGGGCCTGCGCCTGCTGGCGTTCGGTCACGTCGAGACTGGCACCGACCATGCCCAGGAACTCGCCGGCACCGGAGAACCTCGGCCGGCCATACGACTCCATCCACCGCCACTGCCCGTCGCCCCGGCGGACGCGGACGCTGGCCGTGAACGGCTGGTGCGTGCGGATCGCCTCGTCGAATCGACGCACGTACTCGTCCCGGTCGTCGGGGTGGGCCAGCTCCTGCCACGCGTCACCAACAAAGGAGCCGATGTCGGCGTCGAAGAAATCGGCAAAGGTGCGGTTGACGTACTCCTGCTGCCCATGGGCGTCGTGGACCCACACGATCGCGGGCAGCCCCTCGGCCATCAAGCGGAAACGCCGCTCGCTCTCGGTCATCGCGACGTGCGCACGCTTAACCTCGTCGATGTCTGTGGCCGTGCCGAACCACCGCAGCGACTTGCCCGAGCCCACCGGCTTTGCTCGGCTGAGGAACCAGCGGTACGCGCCGTCGGCCATCTGGATGCGGTGCTCGCATGTGTAGACGTCCACGGTTGCGCGGGCCTGAGCCCATTCCCGTTGTGTTCGTTCCAGGTCGTCGGGATGGATTGCAAGCGACCATTCGTACAGGCCGCTCTTGCGCAGGACAAGGCCCGCAAAATCGATCGAGCGACCGTTGAAATAATCCAGCTCGCCTTGTGCGTCTGCGGTCCAGACCAGCTGCGGCATCGCGTCGGCGAGCTGGCGGAAACGTTCTTCGCTCGCACGCAGCGCAGCGTCGGCCCGCTTGCGCTGCGTGATGTTCTTGAAGAAGATCGCGACTTCATGATTCTCCGGCGGGCCGAAGCGGAAGGCGTACACGTCGAACCACCGGCCCCACGCCGAGACCTCGTTCTCGAAACGCAGCGGCTCGCCGGTGAGAGCGACCCGGCCGTAACGCTCGATCCATGAGGGCTCGATGTCGGGCACGAGTTCGAGGACGGTCCGGCCTACCGCGTCGTGCAGGCCGGTGGCCTCGGCAAAGGCGGGGTTGCATTCGGTCATCGTGTCGTTGATGGGCGTGCCGTGGGCGTCGTAGCTCATGCGGACGATGCAGAAGCCGTCTTCGATCGAGTCGAAGAGCTGGCGGTAGCGGGACTCGCTGCGCTCCAGTGCATCGAGCGCACGGTGGCGGTCGGTGACATCGAGGAAGTAGATCGCCAGCCCGCCGCTGCGCGAGGGGTAGGCCCGCACGTCGAACCACTGACTCAGCAGCGCGTCATGAAACTCCATCCTGGCGGGTGTCTGCGTCTCCATCGCCCGCCGATACGTCAACTCGATCTGCGAGCCGATGACATCGGGGAACAGGTCCCAGAAGCCCCGGCCGATGAGCGGCGGGTCTTCATCGCTGAGCAGCGGCGCGAGGATTTGCGCGCCAAGTGGGTTGATGTAGGTGATGTTCCAATCGGGGTCCACGGTGAGCAGCCCGTCGGAGATGCTCTCTCACTCCACCGGCTCACCGGTCTGCACGACGTTGCTATACGCATCGAACAGCCCGGTGCTGCGGTGGTTGGGCAGCACCTCGCACAGCCGCTGGCCGACCTGTTCTTCAAACGTCCGGCCGTTGTTCAGACACGCGGCACGGTTGAGGTAGTCAATGCGGAAGTCCACGATCTGTGCCGACGCGTCACGGACCGCCGTGAAGACCCCAAAGCAGTCCATCATGTTTTCAAGGCATTTCGGCATCCGCTCGCCACTGTGCGCAAGCGTCGGGGGCGATGCATCGCGGGTGGGGAGGTGTCCGTCGCGTGCAGCCCCGTTGGCACCAGCCGTCGCAACGGAGCGTTGCGCGTCCTGCAGCGCGTCCCGGAGTGCCTGGATCTCCCGGATGAGTTCCTCATTGGTTTTGTGTCCATCAGATTTCAGCATGCACCCCCATGTTCCAGACGCGTTGTGAAGCTATTTTAACGGTATGACAGCACGGTCCCATGACTTCATGAAATTGTTTTTATGACATTTTTTCTTGGACAATGATGAATAGTTGTTCATATCGCTCACTTCCGTGGACGGCTTGAAGTTGCTGTGCGAACGGCCTTAGATGGCGGGCCGCGAAGTCGCAAAGTCGCTAGGCCGGGGCTGGTGTGAGCCGGCCTCTGTCGTGGGGACGCGGGGCGGCGTAAGATGCGTCGCGTGTTGGGCGATTAGCTCAGTTGGCCAGAGCGACTGGTTTACACCCAGTAGGTCGCAGGTTCGAGCCCTGCATCGCCCATTGTCGGAGTGCTGCTGTGTGGCGACGGAATTCACGTCCCTCACACTTGAGGGCCGGGCTAGTGTTGAATTAATCTTGTGTCGTTCTTGAGCGATCGTCACGGATGGCGACAAGAACCCTTGTCGAGCCCGGGCTGGGTCGGCTGAACGGATCGGCTGTGCCAAGCCCTTTGAAAGCGGGTGACGCGATGCTGGGTCAAGTGGTGTTTGATGTGCGCGGTCGTGAGCGGACGGCAACGCTGACCGATCAGGGTTGCTGGGAGTGTGATGATCAAGGGGTGGCCGAGGTGCTGAACGCGAACGCATCGCTGCGCGTGCTGTGGGTCGGTGACATGGACGTGGCGATGAGCCGTTACGAGCTGTACCGGGCCGGGGCGCGTCTGGGCGGCCGGGTGCGTGTGCGTGACTCGGCGTGAGGTGGGGCGGATGGTTGATCATGTGTTTGTTCTTTGACGGTTGTGCGGGATGTTCGGCCTGCTGCGTGGGCTGACAGCCGCCGCGGGCGGTGCTCTTGGTTCAGAAACGTGGTGTGCGGTCCGATGTCAGCGGTAGGTATTAGGTCGTGGTTGCGTCTCGCCACGGCTTGCCCCTTGACCCGGGAGCCCCGCGTTGGAAGACACACAAGCGACCAAACCGAGGATCCCGCTCATGGCGGTGGCGCTGGGCATCGTGGTGCTGGGGGCGGCGGTGACGTGGGTCGTCGCGCAGCAGACTTCTGCCGTGAGCGAAAACGACCGCGCAGACTTTGTCGAGCAGTTCCGCCACGCGCTGATCGGCTTTGAAACATTCCATCAGGACACCCGCAATTACCCGCCCCACACGCCGCCAGGCGACGTGCCACCGGGTATGGACTCGTACCTCAAAGACGTGAAGTGGACCCAGCCGACGCCCATCGGCGGTTGGTGGACCAGCGTGCAGGACAACACGCACGGCGTGCGCGTCTCAGCCATCGCCGTGACCTACGGCAAGAACGAGCCGCTCCCCGTGTTGCAACAACTGCTCCCGCTCGACTCGGTGCTGGACGACGGCGACCTCAACACGGGCGTCCTGCGCTTCGATCCCGAGCAACGCCGGCTGGTGTACCTCGTCAGCACGCTGCCGTGACTACGCCCCTGCGAAACGCCCTCAAACACGACGAGAAATGCGACACTCAACCGCGCTCATGCACCTCGTGCTTGAGCCAGTGCGCGAAGTCCACCGCGACGTACGTCGGTGATTCGAGGTTTTGCTCCGCCGTCATCGTGTGGTCAAACAGCAGCACCGGGAACTCGCCGGACGGGTCCGCGTCAGCGGTGTCGAAGCAGTAGGGGTCTTCCGCTTCGTCGAACGCGAAGACGACCAGGCGTTTGGGCAGCGGCGTGTCGGGGTGCCTGCGTTCGCTCGCGTTGGCCGCGAGCAGGTCCCGGAAGCCGTCGTCCTTGCCGTTGCCCACCCAGCAGGTGTCCCAGTCGGGCATGCGGTAGAAGCCGCAGCGTTCCATGAACTCTTTGAAGCTCGGCGGGAGCTTGACGCCCAGTGCCTTCTCGGTCGCCGCGACCTGCTGAGCGCTAGGGCAGGGCCGGGGGTCCACATCTCGGGCCGTCGCAAAGATCAGCCCCTCGATCGCCACGTCAATTGTCCGCATCTCTGCCATCGTGTGCCTCCGTTGCTTGTTGTCAGTGGCGCGATTCAGCGCCCAAGACGGTCACTCCGCCACGGCTTGCCATCGTCATCGCCGAGGTTGGTATCGACTGTATCGGACAGGCAACCTCGACGCGTAAGACTTTGACCACACCGCCTCGCTTGACGACCCGATAAATCCGATGTTCCAAGTGCACCACACGGGTCTTTGTGCTCCCACCCACCCGTGTCACCCGACGCGAGGTCTCCCATGCGACCGCAACCCGCCACCCACCTCTGCGACACGTTTACGTCTCCCACGCGTGGACCCGTACGACGCGTCGCACGATCGTGCATGCAGGGGTTTACGCTGGTGGAAGTGCTGATCGTGGTCGTGATCCTGGGCATCCTCGCATCGATCGTCATGGCACAGGTCGGCAACGCCAGCGGCGACGCGAAGAAGACCGCGTTTGTCAGCTCGCTCAAGACCTTCGCCCGAGCCGCCAACGTGTTCATCGCCAACGAGTCGGCGATGCTGCCCGACGTGGACACCGGCACGCTGGACTTCGAGGGCGACGAAGAGTTCGACCTCACCGAGTACTTCAAGCCCGAGATGTGGACCGCCCAGACGCCCCTGGGCGGGCACTGGGACATCGCGGCCGACAGCTACGGCTTCCGCTCGCTCCTGGGCGTTCATTTCGACAACACGGACCCGCCCGCCGATGCCTTCATGTCGGAGCTGGATGCGATCATCGATGACGGGGATCTGAACGACGGCAGCTTCCGTAAGATGGCGGACGACCGGTTCTACATGGTGATCCGTTATTGATCCGCGGTGTATTATGCCGGCGTCTTCCCTTCTTCCTCGCACGGAGTACGGGTCATGTCGCTGGAGCACCTGCACAAGCTGTTTGTCACGGCCGAGGTCGCCGACTGTTCTGACATCCACCTCACACGCGACGAGCCGCCGTACGTCCGCGTTGGCGGGCGCATCGTGCCGACACGCGACAACGTGCTGACCGACGCCGAGCTGCGCGCGATGCTCGAGCCCACGATGAGCCCGGCGGTGCGTCAGCGCTACGACGACCGTGGCTACGCCGACTTCGCCTACGAGACCGAGCTGACGGTCAACGGCAGCGCGGTGCGTGTGCGTTACCGCATGCACCTCTATCGCTCGCGCGGCTCGATGACCGCGGCGCTGCGACGCATCAAGCTCAACATCCTCTCGTTTCATCAGCTGCTCCTGCCGGCGGTGTACGAGAAGGCCGTCACGCTCCGGCCCAAGGGCATCCTCATCATCGGCGGGGAGACCGGCTCGGGGAAGTCCACGACGCTCGCGGCCATGCTCGACTTCATCAACGCGCACGAGCACGACCACATCGTCACCATCGAAGACCCCATTGAGTACGTGCTGCCCAACCGCAGGAGCAAGATCAACCAGCGCGAGCTGGGCGAGGACTTCCGCGACTTCCCCGATGCGCTGCGCGCGGTGGTGCGTGAAGACCCCGACGTGATCCTCATCGGCGAGCTGCGTGACGGCGAGACGGTCCGCGCCGCGATCGCCGCCGCCGAGACCGGGCACCTGGTGCTCACCTCGCTGCACACCGCGACCGCGCCCGAGGCCGTCAACCGCATCCTGTACTTCTTCCCGCCGCATGAAGAGAACGCGGTGCGTCAGAACCTCAGCGGCACGCTGATCGCGATCATGAACCAGATGCTGCTGCCCGCGCTGCCGGATGCGGTGGCCAAGGGGGCTCCCAAGCGCGTCCCCGCGACCGAGGTGCTGATCAATACGCCGGTGGTGCGCGAGTTCCTGCGTGACCCGCTCAAGGGGCACGACCTGTCGGCGATGATCGCCGACCCCAAGGCCGCGACACTCGACGGCTCGCACGACTTCAACTTCTCGCTGCGCAAACTCGTCGAGAAAAACCTCGTGGGCAGCGACACCGCGATCGGCGCCTCGATGCGGCCCGAACAGCTGCGCATGTCGCTGCGCGGGATCGCGGTCTAAAGAGTTGTGTCGATCGACCTCGGGCTGAAACGTGGCAGCGATGGACGGTTGCAGCGCTGACTGGCGAGCGAACTCGACGGCTACGTCGGGATGCACGTCGTGCGTGTGTGGTTGTGCCGGTTGCGGTTTGTGCGTGGTATTGACGATGGTGAGTTCGACGCGGTGGGTGTCGAGGGTGAGGACGGTGGTGGCGGCCTTTCGGCGGGTCTCGCAGTTTGCGTCCGGGTCGTCCATGAGCCGGGCGAGCGAGACGACGGCGTTCCAGCGCAGCGCGGCGAGGGCCGTGCGCAGCGTGGCGGGGTCGTTTGGTTCGTCGGGGATGGTGTTGGTGGGACTCATACGCGCCTCCTCTTAAGGGGCCGGCGAGTCGGTTTTGTGCGCGCGGATCGGTCGTGGGGTTGAGAAAACCCAT
The DNA here is from genome assembly GCA_036746415.1 of Phycisphaera sp. Taxonomy (GTDB): domain Bacteria; phylum Planctomycetota; class Phycisphaerae; order Phycisphaerales; family Phycisphaeraceae; genus DAIOEG01. The sequence continues at coordinate 16,173 of DAIOEG010000014.1, forward strand.
GATTGATCGATAGAAATTTTTTTTTGTCGGTTTGAAAAGGCGTCTACGAGAGGACAGAAATGTGCGCACGATTGTGGTTGCGTGGCGTGGATGAGTCGGGCAGTGAGCGCGACAAGTCGCGGCGCTACGCATCGCATCGCGGCGCATTGCGGCATGGCGCATCGTGGCGATTGATATGGGTTACATCGCCGAGGGTAGGCCTTCGATGCGGCGCCAGGTGCTGAGTTGGCCCAGATGGAACATGGTGTGGCCGGTGAGCAGGAACGTGACCATGCTGCCCACGGTGGGCATGACGTCGCGTGTGCGTTCGTTGGGGTTGATGCGGGTGAAGGTGTCGCTGCTGGCCTCGGCGGCGGCGGTCATCGCGGCGTCGTAGCCGCGGTTGAAGTGGTCGAGCACGACGGGCATCGGCGGGTAGA
>DAIOEG010000015.1:0-12701 GCA_036746415.1 Phycisphaera sp.
GACGCGGACGATCAGGTCGATGCTGTCGCCATCTGGCAGCGTGTAGATGACGCGTGGGTCGACGCTGGGGCTGTCGACGCCTTCGGTCGAGGCAAGCCGGGCCATCTGCTGGCGTGCGAGTTCGATATACGGCTGGACGACTTCGATGGCGGATTCGAGGAGTTGTTGCTCTGCGCCGACGGGGTCGTCGGCACGCTTGACGGGGACGACGAAGGCGTGGACGGTGTAAGCGCCGGCGATGCTGTCGTTGATGACGGCGGTGCTGAGGAACATGGCGTTGGGCAGCGTGACGCGCCGGCCGGTGGACTGGTGGGCCGAGGGCCCGGGGCCGATCTCCATGAGCGTGGTGGTCAGGAGCGTCTGGTCGATGACCTCGCCCCGGAACGCGCCGACCTCGATGCGGCCTTGAGCAGCGAGCCGGTGACGCACATGATCACTTCCTTCAGCGACAGCACGACGACCGCCGCAAACGCGACCAACGAGACCGCGAGCGTGCGCAGCTGCGTCGCCCAGATGATGATCATGCCCACGACAAACAGTGCGAGCGTGAAGTTGCGGATGGCCACGACCCACCGCCGACGGATATCGGGCGCAGCGATGTCGGCCCGCGTGACCCACCTCCGAAGCAGCGACCGCAGCAACAGCAGCGCGATGAGCAACAGCAGCGTCGACAGGCCCTGCTGCGCCAGGTCGTGCTCGTTGAAGAACTGCCTCAGGATCCCAAGCATTTCAGGCATGAGCACATCATCGGCTGATCGGGGCGGGGGGGTTCAGCGTCAGCGATATACTCTGGCGATGACCATTGAGCAGATCACTGAGGTGATGAGGACCGTGCCGTTTCAGCCGTTGGTGCTGCACCTTGCCGACGGGCGTGAGTTTGTCGTGCAGCACCCCGAGTCTTTCGCGCGGGTCGGCTCGGGGCGGACAGTGATTGTGACTTCGCCAGACTCGGAACACTCCGAGTACATCGACCTGCTGCTTGTCACCAGCATCACGCGTTTGAACAGCAACCGCGCGGCTTAAGACACCACGTCCTTGCCTCACCGTTGCGACGCGCTTGCCTCTGCCCCGCCTCTTACAGCCACGGAGGGCTGACCCTTGCCCAAGAAGACCACACGCCGAGACGATGACGATCGCAACGGCGACGACCTGTTCACCAGCAACGCAGATGGCTCCGCCGCCTCCATCGGCAGCGAAGACCGCATGACGCCCGTGCCGTTGCACGAAGCGGCCCAGGTCCGCTACCTCAACTACTCGCTGAGCGTCATCACCAGCCGGGCCATCCCCGACGTGCGCGACGGCCTCAAGCCCGTGCAGCGCCGCATCCTCTACACGATGTGGAAGGCGCGCATGCTGCCCGACACCAAGCCGCGCAAGTGTGCCGGCGTCGTCGGCGATGCGCTCAAGAGCTACCACCCCCACGGCGACGGCGCGCTCTACGACGCGCTCGTCCGACTCGCACAGCCCTGGGTCATGCGGCACAACCTCGTCGATGGCCACGGCAACTTCGGCAGCATCGACGACGACCCGCCAGCCGCGTACCGCTACACCGAGTGTCGCCTCGCGCCGCTCGCCATGCCGTTGCTCGACGACCTGGGCAACGACACCGTCGCCTTCAAGCCCAACTTTGACGGCATGACCGAGGAGCCCGTCGTGCTCCCCGCGCGGCTGCCCAACCTGCTCATCAACGGCAGCGCCGGCATCGCCGTGGGCATGGCCACCAACATCCCCTCGCACAACCTGGGCGAAGTGCTCGCCGCCTGCCTCAAGCTGCTCAAAGACCCCGAGCTCAAGCCGTACCAGCTCATCGCCAAGGACGCGATCCAGGGCCCCGACTTCCCCACCGGCGGGCAGGTCATCACGCCCATCGCCGAGCTGCGCGAGATCTACAAGGTCGGCTCGGGCACGATCAAGCTGCGCGCCACCACGACGCCCGGCCCCGAGTCGCGCACGGCCCGCACGGTCATCGTCGATGCCGTGCCCTACGGCGTGAACAAGTCCGCGCTCATCCAGCAGATCGCAGACCTCATCCTGCAACGCAAGATGCCGATGCTGCTGGACGTCCGAGACCTCTCAGCCGACGACATCCGCATCGAGCTGGACCTCAAGAAAGACGCCGACGATGCGAAGGTCCTCGCGTACCTCTTCAAGAACACGCAGTTGCAGGTCAACATCCCCGTCAACCTCACCGTGCTCGTGCCCACCGAGAAGCCCGACGTCTGCGCGCCGTACCCACAGTGCGATGTGAAGACAATCCTCTGGCACTTCATCCACTTCCGACACGAGGTCGTCACGCGTCGGCTCACCGATGAGCTCGCCACGCTGCGCAAGCGCCTGCACATCCTCGAGGGCTTTGCGCTCATCTTTGATGCCCTCGACGAGATCATCCGCATCATCCGAAAGAGCGACGGCAAGGCGGACGCGGCCCGCAAGATCATGGACCGCTTCACGCAGCTCGATGAAGAACAGACCGACGCGATCCTCGAGCTCAAGCTGTACCGCCTCGCACGTCTTGAAGTGAACCTGATTGCCGAGGAACGCAAGGAGAAACTTGCGCGTGCGAACCAGATCGAGAAACTGCTCGGTGATGATGACGATGACATGTCGTCCGGCCGATGGAAGATGGTGACGGCTGAACTGGTCGCGCTGCGTGATGAGTATGCGAAGACCGACCTTGCGAAGCGTCGTACGAGCTTTTCGGATGCGACCGAGGAGCCGGCGTTCAGTGAAGAAGACTTCATCGTGGAAGAAGACTGTGCCGTGCTCGTGACGGCTGACGGCTGGGTCAAACGGCAGAAGGAGATCAAAGACCCGCAATCGACGCGCCTGCGCGAGGGCGACCGGGTGCTGGCGTGTCTGGTGGGCTCGACGCGCGCGACGATCGGCTTGTTCAGCTCGCTGGGCACGTGTTACACCTGCCGGTTCATCGATGTGCCCGCGTCCACGGGGTACGGCGAGCCGGTCCAGAAGCTGTTCAAGCTCAAAGACGGCGAGACGATCCTCGCGGCGATGAGCTTCGATGAGCGCGTGACCAAGGGCATTGAGGACGACACGAAGCACCCGGACCGCTGCCCGATGCTGCACGGCTTCGCGGCGACCAGTGACGGCTTTGCGCTGCGGTTCGGGCTTGCTGCGTTCAAGGATCCCAGCACGCGTGCAGGTCGGAAGTTTGCGAGGCCCGCGAAGGGCCACGTCGTTGTGGGCTTCGTGCCTGTGCACGGGAGCGAGACGCTGCTGGCGGTCAGTGCCGAGTGCCGGGGCATGGTGTGTCGAGCCGACGAGGTGAACTATCTGGCCGGCGTGGGCAAGGGCGTGATGCTGATCAAGCTGGGCGCGGAGGATCGCTTGCTGGGCTTCAAGGCCAGCACGGGCGACCGCGATTTGTTGACCTACGAGACGGGTCGGGGCGCGACGGACACGCTGTCCACCGCGAAGTACCGCACGGTCAGTCGGGGTGGCAAGGGCATCGAGCTCAAGAAGAACGGCCGGATCGAACGCATCGTCCCCGAGCCGATCGAAGTCGCCACGCTTGCGTGATCGTTACAGGCGGAACGCGCCGCGGTGCAGACCGCTGATCAATCGTCGGCCCCGATCAGCCGATGACATGGGTGGAGAAATCCCATGCGCTTGGGTGTTGCGTTACTCGTGATGGTCGGATTGCTCGGCGTTGTCGGCTGCGGCGGCAAGAGCGACCAGCCGTACTTCACGATCGACAACCGCAGCGGCAAAAACATCAAGCACCTTGTGCTGTTCAACGCGGGCCCTGCGCTGAACTTCCGCAAGCTCGATGCGAACACATCGCAGCGCATGCGGGCGGTGCTGAAAAAGGGCCAACCGACGGAGGTCGTCCTCACGTGGGAACTGACCGACGGCGAGCTGCACCACGAGAAGATCCAACTGACGCACGAGCTGGGGCTGGCGTACGACGGCCCGGTGAAGTTCACGATCGACCGCAGCATGGAAGTGCGTGTGCGGCGGGGGTGAAGTCGTTGAGCCACCGATGGACACAGACGATCACCGATGAGAAAAGAGGAAGCACTCTTTGCACGCGTGGCGTAGTAGATGATGGGGTGTCTTGAACACTCCCCTCCCAAGGGGAGGGGGGGTTCAGAACAGCAGCACCCATCACACTCTCACGGCTTGACGGCCGGGTCGATCGGCGGGGCATCGACCGCGTCACTCGTGCGTAGCAGCACGGCATCGACGCGATACAGCGTGACTTCGCGTGACGTGGGGACGTACGTCCAGCCGGGGTCGGTCGTCGTGCGGACCTCGGTCCCGCCGGTGGAGCGGACGGTGGTCGAGGTCTGGTCCCCGCCGTGGATCAGCGTGTAGTCCAGGTCGCTTCGGCTGGCTTCGAACGCGCGACGCCAGAGCACCAGGTCCGCGCCAGCGCCCAGCGCGAAGTCGTGCGCGTGCGATTCATTCGGCGACTCCGTGACATACACGGCCGTGCCCACGAGCGTCGCCTCAGCGAAATCGCTGCGGTACACGCCCATCGGGTCCACGTGCCCGACGTTGAGGACGCGGGCCTGTGCCACGGGCGGGTAGGTCGTCTTAAAGCTCGTGGGCGAGAAGCTGCTGGTGAACGGGTTCTGCGTTGCTTCGCAGCCAATCAAGCCAACAACCACCACCGCAAGAATCATGGAGCGTTTCATCAAACGCATGTTATGCGTCCTTGTGCTCGCGGGCTTCTTCGGCGCGTGAGCGGAGGTGGTCGAGCACGTTCATGAAGTTGATGTAGCTGTCGTAGGGCGACTCGTAGGGCGAGAAGTAGCGGTGGACCTCGCCGTCGGAGAAGTACTTGGTGCACATGTAGTAGAAGTGATCGGAGCAGGTGAGGCGACGCCAGTCGGCGAGGAGGGTCGGGTCGCCGCCGTGTTCGTCGATCTGCTTGACGGTCTTTTCGAGCTTGTACAGCTCGGACAGCGCGCTGCCCTGCATGGCGTTGCCGACCCACGCGGAGAGGTCGCGCTCGGTGTCGGCCCAGCTGATGCAGGCCGGCGCGTTGAACGCATCGGCGGGCTCAAAGTCTTCGAGCGCCTCGGTGGGCGTCACGAAGGGCATCTGCCGTTCGATGCACGCGGCGGGCAGACGTTTCCAGAAGTTGAAGATGCCGGTCGATTCCCACTGGTGCTCGCCGATGGTCTCGAAGTCCATGAAGAGCCCGACGACCTGGCCGGGCGACTCGGCGAGCCACTGCGCGTACTTGTCTGCCGTGAGCGGGTACGCCGACCAGTGCGGGTCGGAGAAGCGAAACGCCACGTCGTCGCTCAGCCGGTAGTTCTTGAGCAGCACACCGAGCTGCGGCTGGCCGGGCGGGTGATACACGACGTTGGGCTCCCGGCCATTGAGCACCGACGGCGCACCTTCGCTGAGGACGCCCAGATACTTGCGCTTCTTGCCCAGGTGCTCCGCCAGCGCGTTGTTGTAGATCAGCTCGGTGTTGCGGAACACCACAGGCCGTTGACCAAAGAGCGCATCGATCCGCTCCGCGTGCAGCTCGACTTGTTCATCGAACTCGGCCGGGCTGTAGAGGAACGCCAGCGAGTGTTCGCTCGTCTCCGCGAGAAACTCGACACAACCGGTCGACGCCAGCGCGTTGAACTTCTCGATCACCTCCGGCGTGTAGCGCTCGAACTGGTCCAGCACCGAGCACGTCAGCGAGAACGACACACGGAACGCGCCGGCGTGTCGCTCGATCAGTTGCAATAACAGCTCGGTCGCGGGCAGGTAACACTTCGCCGCGACCTTGCGCACGATCGCCGCGTTGGTCGCCTCGTCGAAGTAACGCGCATCCGCGTCAAACACGCTGTAACGACGCAGGCGGTGCGGCTGATGGACCTGAAAGTAGAGGCAGATGGCCGGCATAGTGACCACGCAAGAGGGGTGAACAAAACAACATCACTTGGCGGGTCGGCGTGCCCTCCGCCGTGATGTCACAGCGTAGTCGAACACCACCCCTCATGCGCTTGCACACACCTCACGGCCCGGCGCTGACGCCCACCCCGGGCGCCTCGGCTGGGACGCCTTTGGTTGGGCTGAAAATCCCCGTGCGCTCCGGCTCCAAAATAATCCGCGCGCCTCGGCGGAAGCTCACATATGCATAGACCCAGGACAACAGCACCGACACCTTGTTACGGAACCCGATGAGGTATGCGATGTGCACGAACAGCCACGCGAACCACGCCAACAAGCCGCTCAGCTTCCACCCGCGCATCAGGAAGATGTCGCCCGTCCACGCGACTGCGCGCTTGCGACCGATCGTCGCCATCATGCCCTTGTCCCAGTACTCGAACGGCTCGGTCGTTTCTGCCGAGTCGTTGCTGGCGATCTGCCGTTCAAGCCGACGCGACACGAGCTTGGCCACGTGTCGGCCCATCTGCATCGCCGCCGGCGCAACGCCGGGCACGGGCTGCCCCTTCGCGTCGCTGATCGCCGCGATGTCGCCGACGAAGAACACCTCCGGGTACCCACGGCTCGCGATCGACAAGTCTTTGTCCACCGGCACGCGCCCGCCCCGGTCCAGCTCGATGCCCAGCGACTTGCTCACCGGGTTGCCCGCGACGCCCGCCGCCCACAGGACGTTGCGCGTCTCGATCATCCCGCCGCCCTTGAGCTGCACGTGGCTCTCCTGCACGTCCACGACGCGGTCGTTGAAGATGATCTCAACGCCCAGCGACTGCAGCTGCAAACGCGCCTTCTCCGACAGGTCGGCCGGGTATTCCTCGAGCACGCGGTCCCGGCTGTGGACGAGCACGACGCGGGCCGTCGTCGGGTCGATCCGCCGAAAGTCCCGCTTGAACACGACCCGACAAAGCTCCGCCATCGACCCCGCCAGCTCGACGCCCGTCGCCCCGCCGCCCACCACAACAATGGTGAGCAAGCGGCGCTGCTCCTGCACGTCTTCCACCGTCTCGGCCCGCTCAAAGCTGCTGAGCAGGTGCCGACGCATCCGCATCGCATCACTCAGCGACTTGAGCGGCATCGCGTGCTTCTCCCACGCGTCGTTCCCGAAGAACGACTTGACCCCGCCCATGCCACACACGAGGTAGTCGTACTTGAGCGCAAAGTCCGCACACTGCACCGTGCGCTTCTTGAGGTCGATCGAACGCACCTCGTCCATCAGCGACATGACGCGGTCTTGGTTACGAAAGATGCCCCGCACCGGCTCGGCGATCTCCGGGGCCGACAACGCCGCCATCGCCACCTGATACAGAAGCGGCTGAAACAAGTGGTGGTTCTGCCGATCGACGATCGTGATGCGCGCGTTGCCCCGAAACTCCCGCGCAAACGTGAGACCCGCAAACCCCGCACCCAGCACCACGATGTGAGGCAGCCCCCGCAAACGTTCCGGCACGTGCATGTCGTCCATGGTTGATTCCTTTCATGGATCACGATCTCAAACCAATCCTGTCACGCCGACCCTGAGCCCCGCGAAGAGTCTGATCCTCACCTTATACTCCTGACTCACCCAAAATCCTTCATCACGAAACACCAACCCATGCCAACCGCAGACGACATCCGCAACCAGTTCATCGACTTCTTTGTCAAGAAGCACGGCCACGCCAACGTCCCAAGCAGCCCCGCCGTCCCGCACAACGACCCCACCCTGCTCTTCGCCAACGCGGGCATGAACCAGTTCAAGCCCTACTTCCTCGGCACCGAGCCGCCGCAACACACCCGCGTCGCCAACACACAAAAGTGCATCCGAGCCGGCGGTAAACACAACGACCTCGACGACGTCGGCAAAGACACCTACCACCACACCTTCTTCGAGATGCTCGGCAACTGGTCCTTCGGAGACTACTTCAAACAAGACGCCATCAACTGGGCATGGGAACTCCTCACCGTCGTCTGGAAGCTCGACCCCCAGCGCATCCATGCCACCTATTTCCAGGGCGACCCCGCCGAAGGACTCGAACCCGACCACGAAGCCAAACAACTCTGGCTCCAATACCTCCCCCCGGAACGAGTGCATCCGGGTAACAAGAAAGACAACTTCTGGGAGATGGGCGACACCGGCCCCTGCGGCCCCTGCTCCGAACTCCACTACGACGGAACCCCCGGCATCAACGGCGGCCATCTGGTCAACGCGTCCGACCCCGATGTCATCGAAGTCTGGAACCTCGTCTTCATCCAATACAACCGAACCGCCTCGGGCAAACTCGAAACACTCCCCGCCAAACACGTCGACACCGGCATGGGCTTCGAACGCATCGTCCGCGTCCTCCAAGGTAAGTCGTCTAACTACGACACCGATGTGTTCCAGCCGCTCTTCACCGCCATCCAGAAAGCAACAGGCGCACCCACCTACACCGGCGAACTCGAAAAGCCCGCCGACATCGCCTACCGCGTCATCGCCGACCACATCCGCACGCTCACCTTCGCCCTCACCGACGGGGCGCACTGCGGCAACGAAGGACGCAACTATGTGTTGCGCCGCATCCTGCGCAGAGCCGTGCGCTACGGCCGGCAAACGCTCGGCCAACCGCAACCCTTCTTCCACACCCTCGTGCCCACCGTCGTCGAAACATTTGGTGACGCGTTCCCCGAACTGCGCAAGAACCCCGATGCGGTCATGGCCGAGCTGCGCGACGAAGAAGAATCCTTCGGCAAAACGCTCGACCGCGGCATCGCGCTGTTTGAAGACGCCGCCCTACGAGCCGCGAGCGTAAGCGAGCGGGGCATGCAGCCGAGCAACACGGCCGCAGCAAGTACGCCTGCCCCCGTTGCCCCGCTCCCTAACGGTCGCGGCTCGTATGAGATCTCCGCCCACGATGCCTTCACGCTCCACGACACCTACGGCTTCCCGCTCGACCTCACGCAGCTCATGGCCGACGAGCGTGGCATGACCGTCGATACCGCCGGCTTCGACAAGCTCATGGACGAAGCACGCGAGAAGTCCCGCGCCGGCTCCTCCACGTCCGGCAGTGCGAAGCAGTCCCTCGTCGATGCCGTGCAGAAGCTCTCGCTCAAAGACACGCTCTACGTCGGCGACGACACCACCGAACTCGCCGCCGAACCGATGGGCATCACGCTCTTCAAGCTCACGGGCGACCTCTACGAACCCGCCGAGCAACTCAGCGCAGGCGACCACGGCGCACTGGTCCTCGACAAGTCCCCCTTCTACGGCGAGTCCGGCGGCCAGGTCGGCGACACCGGCAGCATCCAGATCCACGCCGACCCGAAGCGCAGCGAAGGGTCTGGTTCCGCTCGCTTCACCGTCACCGACACCCAGCGCGTCGGCAACGTCCTCTTCCACCTGGGCCAACTCCTCGCAGGCACGCTCACCGCCTCGGCGTCTTCACTTCCGGGGGTGTCGCTCGCCGTCCACAAGCAACGCCGCTACGCCATCATGTCCAACCACACCAGCACGCACCTCATGAACCGTGCGCTGCGTGACCACGTGAGCACCGACATCCACCAGCGCGGCTCGCTCGTGAACGAGCACGCGCTGCGGTTCGACTTCTCGCACAACCACGCGCTGACCGAGGCCCAAGTGCAGACCGTCGAGGAGCAGGTGAACGCCGACATCGCCGCGAATCTACGCGTGAGCATCGCGCACGCGCCGCAAATCGAAGCGATCAAGATCGCGGGCCTGCGGGCCGTGTTTGGCGAGAAGTACCCGCCCACCGTCCGCGTCGTCAGCATCGGCGCAGCCGTCCGCGACCTGCTGGCCGACCCGTCAAGCACCCGTTGGGCCGACAAGAGCATCGAGTTCTGCGGCGGCACGCACCTGCCCAGCACGGGCCTTGCCGAGTGCTTCGTGATCGCCTCGCAGGAGTCGGTCAGCAAGGGCGTCCGACGCCTCACCGCGTACACCAGCCACGCCGCCGCCGCCGCGCTCCGCGATGCGCAATCGCTCGACGCGCAGCTCACGCAGCTCGACGCCGCCGCGCCCGGCTCCCTCGCCAGCCCGCTCGAAACGCTCACCAAAGAACTCGACGAAGCGACGCTCCCTCTGCGTGCCCGTGCAGCGCTGCGTGCAAAGTTGTCGGCCCTTCAAGACAAGCTCAAGGCCTCACAGAAAGCGCAAGGCGCTGCCGCCTCTGAGCATGTCGTCGAACACGCCCGCGTCATCGCCGACGCCGCGGATGATGCGTTGGTTGTTGCCGTGGTCCCCGATGCGGACGCGAACACGCTGCGATCAGCGATGGACGTCATCCGCAAGAAACGCCCCGCTGCGGCGGTGTTCCTGCTCGCCGCGCCTGCGCCCGACAAGGTCGCGCTGATGGCCTCGGTCCCCGAAGCGCTGATCAAGCAGGGCCTCAAGGCCGGCGACTGGGTCAAGCACGTCGCCCCCATCGTGGGCGGCGGCGGCGGCGGCCGACCCGACTCTGCCCAGGCCGGCGGCAAAGACGCATCCAAAATCAATGACGCGATCGAAGCGGCAAAGGGATTCGCTCTGAAGTTTTAACCGCAGATCACGCAGATGACGCGGATCAGTGACAGGATGCCTGACTTGCATCTGTGTGATCTGCGCCATCTGTGGTTACAAAGGAACGCTAGACGATGGCCCGTATCAACGACAACTTTCTCAAGCTCAAGGCCGGCTATCTGTTCCCCGAGATCGGCCGGCGTGTGCGTGAGTACCAAGCGGCGAACCCCGGCGCGAAGATCATCCGCATGGGCATCGGCGACGTGACCGAGCCGTTGCCCGAGGCCTGCCGGATCGCGATGATGAAGGCCGTCGATGATCAGGGCAAGCGTGAGACGTTCCAGGGCTACGGCCCCGAGCAGGGCTACGCGTGGCTGCGCGAGGCGATCGTGCAGCACGACTTCGTCGCGCGCGGCTGCAACGTCGCTGCCGACGAGGTGTTCATCTCCGACGCCAGCAAGTGCGACTGCGCCAACATCCTCGACATCTTCGGCCACGACAACGTCGTGGCCGTCACCGACCCGGTCTACCCCGTCTACGTCGATACCAACGTCATGGCCGGCAACACAGGCGACGCCCTGCCCACTGGCGGGTACGGCAACATCGTCTACCTCCCGCTCACGGCCGACAACGGCTTTGTCGCGCAGATCCCCGACCGCAAGGTTGATCTCATCTATCTGTGCTTCCCCAACAACCCGACAGGCGCGACCGCCACACGCGAGCACCTCGAAGCGTGGGTCGCCTACGCGCTTAAGCACCGGTCGATCATCCTGTTTGATGCCGCGTACGAGGCGTACATCACGGACCCCAACATGCCCCACTCGATCTTCGAGATCGACGGCGCGCGCGGGTGCGCGATCGAGTTCCGCAGCTTCTCCAAGAGCGCGGGGTTCACCGGCACGCGCTGCGCGTTTACCGTGGTGCCCAAGGGCCTGACCGCCAAGGATGCGCACGGCGGGGACATCGAGCTGCACAAGCTCTGGCACCGCAGGCAATCGACCAAGTTCAACGGCGTGTCGTACATCGTGCAGCGCGGGGCCGAGGCGGTGTACAGCGACGCGGGCAAGGAACAGGTCCGCGCGCTGATTGCGTTCTACCTTGAGAACGCCGGCATCATGCGCAGCAAGCTGACCAAGCTGGGATTCTCGGTGTACGGCGGGGTCAACGCGCCGTACCTGTGGCTCAAGACGCCGCGCGGCAAGGGCTCGTGGGAGTTCTTCGACGACCTGCTGCACAACGCACACGTCGTCGGCACGCCCGGCGCGGGCTTTGGCGCAGCGGGCGAGGGCTACTTCCGACTCTCGGCGTTCAACAGCCGAGCCAACGTAGAAGAAGCTCTCGACCGCATCGCCAACATGGCCTGATGCATCGGGGTCGGCCTGTGGTTTACAATCCGGTCATGAACTTCTCGACGCCGCTCGCGTTTGATCAGGAGATCGCGCTGTTCCTCGCCACCGCGCGCACCGCAGGCCTGGCCACCACCGACGGCGATGGCTTCCCCCACGCCTGCAACATCCAGTTCGTCAGCGACGCGGGCCTCAAGCTCTACTGGGTCTCCTCGCCGTCGTCGGCCCACAGCGTCAACCTCACCATCCGGCCCGAGTGCGCGATCACGGTGTATGCACACGACGACCGGGCCGAGAACATCCACGGCCTGCAGATGCACGGCCTGGCCGAGGAGATCACGCCCCAGGACGCCCCGCGCTGGAACGACACCTTCGACCGCTACACCGACAAGTTCGCCTTCGTCAAAAGCAACCCACAACTGATGAAAGCCGTCGAGAACCAGTCGTTCTACTGCTTCGCCCCCACGTGGCTGCGCTGGATCGACAACCGCGTGCGGTTTGGGTTCAAGATTGAGAAGAGCTTTGAAGAGTGAGAGGGTGAATCGCCAAGACGCCAAGGGGGCCAAGGGCCGCCAAGGGGAGGCAGGCAGATCAGATTTTTTGATAGTTCGGAAGTTTGCTGATGCCTGGTTTTGTAATGTTAAGGCGTTGACCCTGTTTCAAAGAAGTACTTGCTTCAAACTCTTGTTGGGAATGGATGATGATGTAACCCTCAGGATCCCAAAGCGCGGCGGGGAACTCATCAATTGTCATAAAGAAACAGCCATTTGTGCTAAATCTAGATTGTTTGACATTTAATCCATATTGGTCACTGAGTTTCTTGCCCACTCCATTCTTTGGCCTCCGCTGCTTCTTTTTTCGTTGTTTTCCTTGGCGGCCCTTGGCCCCCTTGGCGTCTTGGCGATTCAACTCCGCATCCACCGCCGCGACGATCGTCTCGGGCTCGCTCATCCGGCCGGTGCCTTGGGTTCGGC
>DAIOEG010000015.1:12711-16307 GCA_036746415.1 Phycisphaera sp.
TGAATCTTGATTGCTTAACATCGAGTTCAAACTCCTGACTTAAAGCATCTCCATTAGTTTCACGCGGTGCATGCGAACCGCCTTTATCTGATCTTACTTGGCGGGTCTTGGCCTCCTTGGCGTCTTGGCGATTCAATCGTTCTTCCACGAAAGCCACGATCGCCTCCGGCTCGCTCATCCTTCCGGGGCCGGTGGTGCGACAGGCCTGCCAGCCTTCTTCGGGGCCGATGAGTTGGAGGTTGGGCAACAGGTCGCGGAGTGTTTGCAGGTTGCGCTGCGTGACCGGGTGGCCCCACATGTCGGCGTTCATCGCGGGGGCGAGGAGCAGGGGGGTGGCTCCCGGGAGGGCGCAGGCGGTGAGGGTGACGAGGTTGTCGGCCAGGCCGGTTGCGAGCTTGGCGAGCGTGTTGGCGGAGCAGGGGGCGATGAGCAGCAGCTCGCACCAGCGGGCGAGCGCGACGTGCTGTGAGTCGGGGCGGTCGTCGTGCTCCCACATGGAGGTGAGCACGGGGTGGCCGGAGAGGGACTGGAGCGTGAGCGGCGTGATGAAGCGCGTCGCCGCGTCGGTCATCATGACGCGGACGTCAGCCCCTCGCTGCGCGAGCTTGGACACAACGGCAGCGGTCTTGTAGCAGGCGATCCCGCCGGTGAGAGCGACGAGGACACGCCGGCCTGCGAGGGGTTTGTCAGGGTCGACCATGTGGCACAGGATATCGACGAGCCACGACCGTGAGGGAGTGGGGCAGGTGACACATCGTGCGGCGTCCCGGAGCGCAGGCGTGATCGAGCGCCGCTTGCGTGCTGATGAATCGCTGAAACGTCGGACGGCCCCACTCCCTGACGGTCGCGGCTCGTGTCGCAGCCGTGTTTACTCGTCGTCGTCGGTGCTGCCAGCCATCACGGGGATGGCGGACTCGGCGCCTTCAGGGAGCTGTAGGGTGATCTTGCGTTCAACGATCTCGGCGATGGCGATCTCGAGGTCGGTGCGGTTTCGGCCGTCGGGGCCTTTGCGATCGACCAGAGGCCGGTCGCCGTCCATGAGTTGACGGACACGGTGCTGGACGAGGGCGGTGAACTTGAACCGTCCGCCGAGCTCGTTGATGATGGTGTCGTCTTTGAGGGCTTCGATCATGGGGTGGGCTTTATGAGGAAAGGGGGATGGTGTCGCGAGCCATGTATTGTAATCAGGGCGGGGGGTTTTGTTCAAGAGGGATGCAATTTGGCTGGCCTTGCAAGCGTTGGGTGTGGTTGTTAGAGTATGTGGCTCGGCCTGCCGAACGTGGCGAGCCTGATTGAACACCGCCGCGACACAGGTCTTCAATGCTCGGTTCAACCCGAGCAACCTGCCGGCCCAACAAAGAGGCATCATCATGCCCAAAGGCAAGGGCCCCAAGCCCCACAAAGGCGTTCTCAAACGCGCCCGTATTACCGGCACAGGGAAAGTCCGCTTCTCCCGTACTGGCAAGCAGAAGCTTAATGGCCACGAGCGTGGTCAAACCCTCCAGGACCGCCGAGGGTACGTCTACGCCAAGGCCGGCGACATCAAGAACCTGCAGATCCTGCTCCAGCGCCGCCTCACCGCGGGCTGAGTGGTGTGATTCTGGATTTTTGATTGAGGACTTTGGATTGTCAGGCAACTGCGTTTCGACGCTGATCTGCTGCCCTCCAGTTTCTTCCAATTCAAAATCCTCAATCTAAAATTCAAACCAACCATCCCTTTGCAAGCCGGGATTGAAGTGCGTCGCTGTACGCCTCCGTTCTTGCGACTCCTCAGGAGTGTTCGATGCCTCGTGCGACATCAGGTGCAGCTCGTCGTCAGAAGAAGAACCGCTGGTTCGAGAAAGCCAAGGGCAACCGCGGCGCTCGTCGCAAGCAGTGGCGCAAGGTCAAGCAGACGGTCATCCGTTCGGGCGTGTACGCCTATGAAGGCCGTAAGCAGACCAAGCGGAATTACCGATCGCTTTGGATCACCCGTTTGAACGCGGCGTGTCGTTCGCGTGGGATGATGTACAGCCGATTCGTGTTTGGGCTGAAGATCACGGGCATTGCGCTCAACCGCAAGATGCTCAGCGAGATCGCGATCCACGACGAGGCGGCGTTTGACGCGGTGTTTGCGCAGGTGAAGGCCGCCGTGGACAAGCACGAGGCCGAGACGGCCGCCGCGCTGGTCGCGTGATTGGCTGATTGAAGTTGAAACCAACCCGGAGCCGACGTTCGGCGAACGTCGTCTTCTTGGTGCGCGTAAGATGCGTGCGTGAGACTGGAGGCATGGATGACGTTGATCCTCGACAACCTGGACGATGCGCTGCGTGAGAAGTTGCGTGAGCGTGCGCAGCGGCACGGCCGATCGATTGAGGACGAGGCGCGGGACATCCTGCGGTCGGCGGTGGTGGAAGACTTATTTTCGCCAAACGGTTCCGGCGAGGGACTGGGGACCCGGATCACAAACCTGTTTCGCGATTGTCCCATCCCAGACGACATCAACTTCGAGGTTCACGACGGCCCGGCCAAGCCGTTTGAGTTCGACGCATGATCGTGCTGGACACCAACGTCATTTCCGAGCTGATGCGCGATCGCCCCGAGGCAGCAGTGGTTGCGTGGCTGGATGCACAGCCAAGGTCGTCCTGCTGGATGACAACGATCTGTGAGTACGAGCTGCGCCAAGGCATTCAAAACCTCGCCCAAGGCAAGAAGCGCTCCGACCTGGAGGCCCGGTTGACCCTCATGATCGACAGGGTCTTGGAGGCAAGGGTGCTGGTCTTCGACTCGGCTGCGGCCATGGCCAGCGCTTCCATCCATGTTCAGACACGGCGCATCGGCCGGCCGATGGATACCCGAGACCTTTTCATCGCTGGTATCGTCGTCGCCCACCGGGCCACCCTCCTCACCCGCAACACTGCCGACTTCCAACACGCCGGCATCACCCTTCTCAACCCTTGGCAACCACCCATCCTGGGATAACCCTCACCATGCCCACCAGCCCGCACCCGATTGCCCCCGTGACTCAAGAGCATGCGTTGTCGCTTGAGGCGTGGCGGATGTTTCGGATCATGTCCGAGTTTGTCGATGGCGTGGAGACGATGACGCGGGTGGCGGAAAAGGGCCCGGCCGTGAGTGTGTTCGGCAGCGCGCGGACGCCTGCGGACCACTGGGCTTACCGCAGCGCGATGGACGTGTCGCGGAAGCTCGTGCAGAACGATTTCACGGTGATCACCGGGGGCGGCCCGGGCATCATGGAGGCCGGCAACCGCGGGGCCATCGAGGCCGGCGGCACGAGCGTCGGGCTCAACATCGTCCTGCCCCACGAGCAAAAGCCCAACCCGTATCAGAACGTCTCGCTGAACTTCCGGTACTTTTTTGTCCGCAAGGTCATGTTCGTCAAGTACGCGTGCGGGTTCGTGTGTTACCCCGGCGGGTTTGGCACGATGGACGAGCTCATGGAGTCGCTCACGCTGATCCAGACGCTCAAGATCGACCCGTTCCCCATCGTCTGCATCGGGCACGATTTCTGGGATGGCCTCATCGCGTGGATCAGCAAGACCATGCGCGATGAGTACAAGACCATCAGCCCCGGCGATCTCGACCTGCTGCACGTC
>DAIOEG010000016.1:0-11343 GCA_036746415.1 Phycisphaera sp.
GGCGCTGGGGCTTCAACGGACGCTGGTGCTTCAACGGGCGCTGGTGCGGGGGTCGGAGCTGCGGGTGCGGGCGTACCGGCGTCGAGAGCTTTGAGCGTCTCGTACAGTTTGATGCGGTCCTGCTTGGGCAGCTGCATCGGGTCGACGCGTCGGAGCAGTGCCCGTGCGGCGTCGAGGTCACCTGCGTTGTACTCGTTCAAGCCGTTGCTGAAGAGTTGGGAAGCACTGACGGGCGTCGCGCCGTCTTGGGCGCGGATGCTTTCGGTCAGACCCATGAAACCCAAGCCGGCGCTTAGAGAGAGAACGACCGCGAGAGAAAGACGGTGTCGCAAGACGAGGCCTCCGAGTTCAGCAGAACCACTAATAGGGCATCAGGCACTTCAGCCGATCAAAACGAGTCGGATTCAACACTTCATCCGACCTTTCAAGTACGACTTGAAACGGTGCCTTGGGAACATCAGGACAAGCTACTCCCATCGCTGCGGTTCCACCGACCTTGGAAGTTAACCGGGCGTGTGGATGGCTGCAAGTGGAGTGTTGCATTGCGGTTGTCCGATAACCAATCGTTCTGGAAAGCTGGAGGATCTGGCATTGTTTGGACGACACGCGAGACGTGGCTGTCGTAAGCTTCTGCAATGAAAGTTTTGTTGACGGGTGCTGCGGGCGAGTTGGGTCGTGAAGCGGGGGGGTGGCTGGTCGAACGCGGGATGCAGGTCGTGGGTGTGGACGTGATGTACCGGGCTGGGCTTGCGTTCCCGTTGCACGTGCGGAATCTCTTGGATTCCTCGGCGATCTACGACTTGCTGCCCGGTGTGGATGCGATGGTGCACCTGGCTAATCACCCGCACGACGGGATGCGCCGGCCTGGCCAGTTGCTGCTTGCTGAGAACGTCGCGATGACGGCCTACACGTTGACTGCTGCGGTCGAGGTGGGGGTGCGCAGGATCGTCTACGCCAGCTCGATCCAGACCGTCCGCGGGCCACGACCGTTCAGTGATTCCGATAAGTCCAGCTCGCTGCCTTACCTGCCCATGGATGGCGATCTGCCGGCCATGGCGTGGTCGCCTTACGGCCTGAGCAAGACGATGGGAGAAGAGCACCTGCGGATGCTCTGTCGCGTTCATGGCGACCTGTCGGCGGCGGCGGTGCGGTTCCCATGGCTGGCGAAGCGTCCGGCCGACCAACGCACGCCCTTGCCACAGCCCGGGCAGGCAGACGTGCCCCATCGGCTGACCTGGAGCCCCCTGGATGAGTGCTTCCTGTGGCTTTGGATGAAGGACGCGGCGGTGCTGATCGAGGCGTTGCTGACCAAACCGCAACCGGGGATGGCGACGTTGTTGCCGGCGTCTGCGGTCCCGTGGGTCGATGCAGATGCGGACGCGTTGGCCAGCCGATGTTTTGCGGGAGTGCCTCACAAGCGGTCGCTCGCGGGGCTGAGTGCGATGGTGGATTTGTCAGGACTTGAGCGTGACTACGGGTGGGCTCCGAGCGACGCGTGGTCGGTGGCGTGGCGGGAGCGTGCCTTGGTGGGGGGCTGATGCGGGGCGCGGCGGTGTTGCAGGGGGTGTGCGGGTGTGGTTATACTGCGGTGCTCGATACGGCGGACGGTTGCCGAGTCGATTTGCACGATCACCACGCAGGGCCGATGAGCCCGGGAGCAGTTGTCATGGCACATAAAAAAGGTCAAGGTTCGACAAAGAACGGACGCGACTCGAACGCGCAGTACCGCGGCATCAAGCTGTACGGCGGCGAGGAGGCCAAGGCCGGCTCGATTATCGTGCGTCAGTGCGGCACGCCGTTCAAGCCGGGCTTCAACGTGGGCCTCGCGAAGGACCACTCGTTGTTTGCCCTCAAGGCCGGTAAGGTCGAGTTCCAGGGCCGACGCGTGCACATCCGCGAAGCCGTCTCCGCGTAAGCGGGTCGGCAGCGGTGGGTTGCTTCAGGACTGATTTGTGAGCCGCTTGCGGCTTGGCGTGAGGAGGACGCGCTGAGCTCTAGGCGGCTTTTTTATATACGTTTGCCGCACGGGTCGTGCGGCGTGTGATCCGCGTTTTCAGGTGGTCTTTCCATGTTCATCGACTCTGCCCAGATCTATGTGCGCAGCGGCAAGGGCGGCGATGGCGCAGTCTCGTTTTACCGTGGCAAGTACATCCCCAAGGGCGGGCCCAACGGCGGCAACGGCGGGGATGGCGGGTCGGTCATTCTCGTGAGCGACCCCAACGTGGAGACGCTGCTGGACTTCGCGGGCAGGCACCACTGGCGGGCCGAGGACGGCGAGGCCGGCCGGGGCAAGCAGCAATACGGCCGAAAGGGCGAGGACCTGGAGATCCTGCTCCCGCCCGGCACGCAGGTCTTCGACCACGACACGGGCGAGCTCATCATCGACCTCGAAGAAGCCGGCCACCGCCTCGTGATCGCCAAGGGTGGCCGAGGCGGCTTCGGCAACGAGCACTTCAAGAGCCCCACACTACAAAGCCCGATGCACGCCTCGCCCGGCGAGCCGTCGATCGAGCTGAACCTACGCTTCGAGCTCAAGCTCGTCGCCGACATCGGTCTGGTTGGCAAGCCTAACGCGGGCAAGAGCACGTTGCTCTCGTCCGTCAGCAAGGCCCGCCCACGCATCGCGGATTACCCGTTTACGACGCTCATCCCCCAGCCCGGCGTCGCTGAACTGGGCGAGGGCCGACGCCTCGTCATTTGCGACATCCCCGGCCTCATCGAGCACGCCTCGCAGGGCGCGGGCCTGGGCCACCGCTTCCTGCGACACATCGAACGCACCCGCCTCATCGTCCACCTCATCGAGATCGAGCCGACCGACAACAGCGACCCCGCCCGTAACTACCGCACCATCCGCAAAGAGCTCGAGGCTTACTCGCCGACGCTTGGCGAGAAGCCCGAAGTGGTGGCGTTGAGCAAGGCCGACCTGCTCGGCGATGAGCAGGACGTGCAGACCGCCGTCCAGCTGGTCAAAGACGAACTGGGCATCGAGTTGTTTGTCATCAGCTCCGCCACCGGCCGAGGCCTGACCGACTTGCTCGAACGCTGCTGGTCATTGGTGCGTGGCGCGGATGCGGATGCGGATGCGGCCCCGCCGTGGGACGCGCGGTAGCGCCCAGTCGCGTCGCTCCTCGTTGCAGCCAGCGGGTTCACGCGCCCGTCGGTGCAACGCGCAGCCGTCCCGGGAATCATCCTCACGCAAGTTTCCAGCACGTGTCACCGCCCGCCGCCGCGTTACACTTGCATCATGTCAATGCGATCCGTTGGACAGTCGTTCCTCGCCGACACCGCACGCGTTATGGGTGATGTGACGTTCGGCCCGCGCTGCAGCGTCTGGTATGGCGCGTCCATCCGGGGCGACGTCGCGGCCATCCGCTTCGGCGACCACACCAACATCCAGGACAACGCGACCGTCCACTGCGACTCCGGCGAGCCCAACACCATCGGCTCACGCGTGACCATCGGCCACAACGCCGTCGTCCACGGCCAACGCATCGGTGACGGCACGCTGATCGGTATGCACGCCACCGTCCTGGGCGGCACCGACATCGGCAACGGCTGCCTCATCGCCGCCGGCTGCGTCGTCCCGCCGGGCCTGCACGTCCCCGATGGCATGGTCGTCATGGGCGTCCCCGGCAAGATCGTCCGACCCACCACCGACAAAGAACGCGACTACCTCGCCTGGCTCCCCGAACACTACGCCGACCTCGCAAGACGCTACGTCGAATCCCCCAACGACCCACGCCTCCGCCCCTACGGCAGCCAACCCAGCAGCAACGCGCCCCGCCCGTCCACCCGATCCACCTACGCGTGACGTACAGCTGTGGCTAAAAACTCTTTGGTTGTCTCCTCTTCTTCAACTCCTCTGCGTGTTGCATGTCATCCCTGCGCTGAATCACCCGCCCGATTACACTCCCGCGTCCCATGCCAACCGCTGACGCACACTCCCCTCAACGATTCGTCTTCCCAGCTATCGACCTGCGCGCCGGCAAGGTCGTCCGCCTCTATCAAGGCAACTACGACCAGCAGACGACCTACGGCCACGACCCGCTCGCGCAGGCCCGGGCCTTCGAACAAGCCGGCGCATCTTGGCTGCACGTCGTCGACCTCGACGGCGCACGCACCGGCCAGATGACCCATCTCGAACACATCGCCAGCATCTGCAGGCAGACCAAGCTCAAGGTCGAAGTCGGCGGGGGGGTCCGCACCGACGCCACCATCGACGCATTGCTTCAGGCAGGCGTCACCCGCGTCGTGCTCGGCACCGCGGCGCTGCAGAACTGGCCGTGGTTCGAAGCCCTCATGGGCAACCCGACGTACCGGGGCCGGCTGGTTCTGGGGCTGGACGCCAAAGACGGCAAGGCGGCCGTCGCCGGCTGGGAACAGACCACGGCCGGCAAGGCCGTCGACCTCGCACGCAAGGTCCGCGACTGGCCGCTGGCGGCGATCGTCTACACCGACATCGCCACCGACGGCACGCTGCAAGGCCCCAACGTCGAACAGACCGCCGCGATGTGCGACGCCACCCACGTCCCCATCGTCGCCTCCGGCGGCGTCGGTACCCTCCAACACCTCACCCAACTCAAAACACTCCCCATCCAAGGCGCGATCGTCGGCAGAGCCCTCTACGACCAAAAGTTCACCCTCGAACAAGCAATCGCCGCCTTCGAACACGACTGAAACCACACCCCTAGCAACCCCGCAATCAACCATGAAGGCACGAAAACACGAAGCAGACAGCGATGTCGAGACGCAGACCCACTGGTGTTGTGTTCTGACTCTCTGATTTTTAAACCTTGACCCTTTCTACGTCGTGCTCTTCGTGACTTCGTGGTTCCACTCTTTCCCAGCAATCACCCATGGCTGAACACACCCACGACGAACCCAGCGCCCTGCAGGGCTACTACGACTGGCAGGTCAACACGCTCATGCTTGCGTACGACCTGCAGGCCCCGCTTACCGGCGGGGACGAGGACGCCCACATGAAACGCCGCACCGGCATCGAGCACGAGGTCCGCGAGCTGACGCTGGCCGTCGTCCCCGATGTCTACAAGAACGACCCGTCGCTCGACTGGCCAGCGGACGTCATGATGGACATCACCCGCGCGACGCTGTACCGGGCGTCGCAGGTCGCGGGCATCGTCGAGTGACTACGCGGGGGCGTTACTTCTGAATTTGCACGGTGGTGGGGCGGTCGATCACCTGTGACCCGTCGATCAGCAGTGCGCCTCCGTCGTTGCCGATGCGGAGCGCATCGTTAGACAGCGTGAAGCCATTCACGGTGACCGTCGGCGTCTGCCCGGCCCAGCCGACGATGCGCAGGGGCGGGAGCGTCTGGCCGGCGCGGGTGGGGTTGAAGGTGAGTTGCACTGCGTTGCCGTTGGGCGTGACGTCGTAGTGCGCTTGCGCGTGGTCATACACGGCGGGGCCGGAGTCGATCGTCGGTGGGTGGAGCCAGTCCTGGACGCGCTGGCGGACGCCGGGGAGGTCGTTGTTGGTGTGCAGGCCGACGAGGCCGACCCATTGGCGGAACGGCCTGCCGTCGGGGCCGGTCTGGTATCGGTCGGTCCAGTCGATGCCTTCCCACACGCCGGCGCTCATCAGGGCGGTGTGGTCCACCTGAGCAGGCCAGGTCCCGTGGGTCTTGTGGGCCTCTTGGTACGGCTCGGTCTCGACGGGCCAGTGGACGAACTGGAAGTTGTTTCGGTGCCAGTCGATGTCGTACTGCAGCGGGTAGGGCCGGAGGCGTTCGGGGATGGGGTCGACGTTGACAAACGCGCTGAACACATCGGGCGACTGTTTCAGGTGCGTGATGGCGATGAACGCGTCCCAGGTGTTGACCGCGTTTTTGTCAAAGCCCAGCGTCGGGTGGAACGATTGCTCTCGTTCGGCAAGGTCGGCAAGGTCGGCCAGTGTCAGCGCGGGCTCTTGGAGGTGGTCGAGGGGGATGGTGGTGGTGTCGGCGATGACGAGATGTTCAAGCACCTCGTGCCAGTTGCGGAAGGCGGTGTCGAGCTTTGGCCTGTCGGTGATGAGTCGCGTGCCGGTGCCGTCGGGGTAGAGCGTCCAGAGTTCTTCGACCTCGGGGAGCTGTGGGCCGATCTCGATGTCGGGCACTCGGTAGTCGGGGTCGCAGAGGACGTAGCTCCAGCGGACGACCTTGCGGACGGGCGAGTCTTGGACGACCTCGACGCGTGACCAGCGGAGGATTCGGTCGGACATGGGCTCGTAGCAGCCGGGGCCGCCGCCGTCCCACGTCTCGACGAACTGGTAGCTGTGCTGGTGCTTTGGCGAGAGGTGCCAGGCGGGGACGTTGTTGGCGCGGTCCCAGAAGACGAGCTTGGTGTCGATGGGTTGGCCGAGTTCATCGGTGCCGCGCGGGAGCGCATCGCCGAAGATGATGACGACGGCGTCGCCCTCGAAGCCCGACCAGTGGTAGTCGCGTCGCGTCACGGCGAAGCCCGCGCCGCGGTCGTCGCGGTCGACGGTGAGGGTGTTGCGTGCGGTGAGGTGTTGATAGGTGAGCATGCCGTGCTCGGGCGGGAGGACGCCGACGCGGTACTTCGCATCGGGTGGCGCGAAGGCGGGGACGGGCGCGAGGGAGATCCATCCCTCGTGGCGTGTGCCGTCGGGGTCTTGGTGGGCGACGGCGTAGGAGAGGCGTAGAAAGCCGGTGGCGTCGTCGCGCATGATGCGCAGTTGAAGGGCTGAACGCTCAAAGGGCAGGGAGTATCGGCCATCGAGCGTGTGCGTGTAGCGCTGCGGGGGCATGAGGCCCGAGGGGTCGAGCGGCGCGGGCTGGCCGGCGGCAAGTCGCTCGGCCTGCACGGTCGTCTGGCCCAAACCATCGCGACCGAGGCGGATGCTCAGCCCCTCGCCCACCGCCGGCTCGCCCTGCACATCCAGCCACAGCGCCAGGCCCCCGCCGGCCTCGGCATCGAGCTGGACCTGCGCGACAAAGTGTCCGCTGATCGGCTCGGGAAGCAACACCGGCGCATCGCCGGGCGTTAAGCGAAAGTCTTCAGCGGCTGCAACGGGGGCCGCAACCGGGGCCGGGGCCGTCGACGATGAAGACCTCCGACTCGCCCTGCGCTGGCTCCGCGACCACGCCACCCGCCCGGTCACTATCGCCGACCTCCTCGCCGACCTCCCGCTCGCCCGGCGGTCGCTGGAGATCAAGTGCATGAAGCACCTGGGCCGGAGCCCGCACGACGAGCTTGTCCGACTCCGTGTCCAGCACGCCCGGGCGCTCCTCGCAGACACCGACATGCCCGTCGCCACCATCGCACGCAAGGCCGGCTTCCAACAGACCGCACGCCTCTCCCGCACCTTCCTCAGCGTCACCGGCCAAACCCCCACCGAGTACCGAAAACAACTCCGCCCACACACCGAGTGACACCCGCTCATTTCATCCCCGTTGTCGCGATGCCCTGCACGAACGTCTTCTGCGTCAGGAAAAACAGCACGATCACCGGCAGCACCACCAGCACGCTCGCGGCCATCAACAGGTTCCACTCCGTCCCGCCCTGTTGCGACTGGAACGCCGACAAGCCCAGCGCAAGCGTGTACTGCTGCGGGTCCTGCAAATAAATCAACGGCCCAAGGAAGCTGTTCCACGCACCCATGAACGTGAACAACGCCACCACCGACAGCGCCGGCCGGCTGAGCGGGAGCATGATCGTCACAAACACCCGCCACTCCGAGCACCCATCGATCCGCGCCGCCTCCAGCATCGAGTCGGGGATCGTCATGAAGAACTGCCGAAGCAGAAAGATCGAAAACGCGCTGCCGAACCACGCGGGCAGCCACAACGGCTTGAACGTCCCCAAGAACTGGACCGGGAAGTGGTCATCAAAGAACCGGAAGATCGAGAACAACGGCACCATCAGCACCGGGAACGGAATCATCATCGTCGACAACATCACCGTCAGCACCACGCCCCGCCCGCGGAACCGCAGCTTCGCCAGCGCATACGCCGCCAGCGCGCTGGAGATCACCGTGCCCACCACCGACAGCCCCGCGACCCACAGCGTGTTGCGGGCATAAAGCGCGCAAAGCTCACCTTGTCGCTGGTCAGCACCGCGGGGTAGTTCTCCAGCGCCACGGGGCTGGGCACCCACACCGGCGGGAACGCCATCGTGTCCTCCAGCGTCTTCAAGCTCGTCGACACCATCCACACAAACGGCATGAGGAACCCCGCGCAGATCATCACGATCGCCACAAGCGCCAGCCCGTGCGCAAGCGCACGCTCTTTCCGCAATGAACGCATCGCAGTGTCGCTCATGGTCATCCGTTCTCGTAGTGGACCCATCGCTTGCTGGACCAGAACGCGAGCCCTGTCAACCCCAGCACAAGCAGAAGCATCAGCCAGGCCACCGCGCTTGCGTACCCCATCTTGAGGTGCGTGAACGCGTGGTCGTAGATGAACATCGTCAGGAAGTAAGTCGAGCGCGCCGGCCCGCCGGAGGTCATGATGAACGGCACCTCAAAGACCTGCAGCGTCCCGATGATCGCCATCACTAGGTTGAAGAAAATCACCGGCGACAGCGTCGGCAGCGTCACGTGCCACACCCGGCCAAGCACGCCCGCGCCGTCCAGCTCCGCCGCCTCGTCCAGCTCCGTCGGCACGTCCTGAAGCCCCGCCAGGTAGATCACGACCGAGTGGCCCACGCACCAGAAGCTCATGAACACAAGAGCCGGCAGCGCCCACGACGGGCTCGCCAGCCACGCCGGCCCCTCGATGCCCATCCACGACAGCATCACGTTGATCAGCCCCAGCTTCGCATTGAACAGCCACAGCCACAGCATCGACGACGCCACCACAGGCACCAGAGACGGAAGGAACACGATCGTCCGCCACGCCGAATGCCCCGGCACCTTCACGTTCAGCAGTAGCGCCAGACCCAGCGACACCAGCAGCCCGCCGGGCACCGCCAGCGACGCGTACACCAGCGTGTTCCAAAGCGAACGCCAGAACAGGTCGTCCGCCAGCAGACGCTCGTAGTTGTCCAGCCCGATGTACACCGGCTCCTGCAAGAGCGGGAAGTCGCACACGCTGTAGTAGAACGACAGCGCCACCGGCAACGCAGTGAACACCGCAAACCCCACCAGCCAGGGCGACAGAAACGCCAGCCCCTTGCCAAGGTCGCCCGTGCCCTTCATGGCTGGCCCTCCGTGTCTTGCGCCCGCAGCGCGCGGATGCGCAGACGCTCCGCCAGCTTCTTCTCCGCACGCGAGGCCTGCTCGTCGAGCGCCGTCTCGAGCTCCGAAGGGTCGAGGTTCACGCGCTCGGCCAGCACGAACAACTCGTCCACCACCTCCGGCCAGTTGGGCAGCACAGGCAGCGTCCGCGCGCCTGGGCCGGACGCCAGCGCATCGAAGACCTCGATATAGGGGCTGGGGTGCTGCGCGAAGAACGACTCGCTGACGTTGACAAGCGGCGAGCCCTTGCAGTGCATCGCGTTGAGTTTCTCCATGATGTCCTGTCGCTGGATGAACGCGATGAACTCGAATGCTTCACGCGCGTGAGCCGAGCCGCGCGGGATGACCAGGACGTCCATCCCACCGTACGCCACGCCCGGCCCGACACCCTCGACCGCGGGGAACGCCGACACGCCCCACCGGCAGTAACGACGACGCACCGAGGCGGGGGCCAGCTCGATCGACACCTCTGAGACGACGCCCGCGTCATCGAGCTGGACGAGCAGGTCTTGTCGCGTGCCCGCGAAGCGGTGCAGGCCGTCTTGCTCGGTGGGCTCGCCAAAGAGAGTGACTAGCGCATCGCCCGTCGTGCCCACCGTCACCTTGTGCATCGACTCATCACGCGCGACTTGCGCATCGCTCATGCCCCAGCGGTTCATCGCGGGCTTGTGTGTCTCGATGAAGCAGGTGGCGGAGCTTGGCGGCGTGTCGCTGGCGACGGTGTCGCGTGTGCTTGGCAAGCGTGACGCGGGGCTGTTTGCCGAGTCGACGCGCCGGCGGGTGCTGGACGCGGCGCGTCAGCTTGGGTGGGTGCACAACCGTTTGGTGCAGGGGATTCAGACCGGTCGGACGGGGACGGTCGGCGTGCTGGCGCTGCCGTTGCCGGGGCACTGGCAGGCGATGCTGGGCGCAGCGCACGCGGCGCTCCTGGAGCGTGACACGGTGCCGATGGCGTTGTACCCGTCGTACAGCGCATCGGGGACCAGTGAGCTGGCGCAGCTCCGGCAGATGATCGAGTGTCGGGTGGATGCGATCGCGTGCTGGCCATTGGTGGATGCGCAGGCGGAGTCGTATCTGCTGGAGGTGTGCGCAGCGCGGGTGCCGGTGGTGACGGTGGACTACGAGCCGGCGGGGGGCGATGGGCGCTGCGGGGCGCTGCGCAACTCCGAGCCGGCGGGCATGGCACTGGCGCTGGAGCACCTCTGGTCGCTTGGGCACCGCACGATCGGGTATGTCGGGCCGGCGTCCACGGAGAGCTGGGCCTCGCTGCGCTGCGCGGAGTTTACTCGCTGGATGTTGCGCAAGCGGCGCAGGCCCGCGTTCACGCTGGCCGTGCGAAAGGATCAACACGGCGCGTTGGATGAGCTTGCGCAGCAGATGCCGCTGGCGTCGGCCGTGGTGGTCGCCAACGAGCAGCTCGCGGCGGCGACGTGGCACGTGGCGCGGGAGGTCGGCCTGCGGGTCCCGCGCGATGTGTCGGTCGTGTCGTTTGGCCAGCCGCACGCGGACTACCCCGTCTGGCCAAGGTTTACGATCGTCGACCAGCGGCCGCAGGAACTGGGGCGCCGACTCGCGGAGATGCTGCTGCCGCCGCTGCAGGGCGGTGATGAACAGCGCGACATTGTCGAGATCCAGGCGTCTCTTGCGATTGGCGAGACGACGGGCTTAGCGCGCGAATGATGACCTGTGATGGACGAGCTTTTCATTGGAATGACACTGAACAAGGGCTGGGACTGGGGACCGGAGGTGACGACCTCGGGCATCTGGCGGCCGATGCGGGTCGAGGCGTGGGACACCGCGCGGATCGCGGCGGTCCGGCCGAGCGTCACGCGGGCCGATGCGTCGCTGGCGAAGCTCGATGTGTCCGTGGACGTGGGCCTTGCATCGACGGTGCCCAGTGATGCATCGCTGCGCGTGAAGGGCCTGCTGACCTCGCCAACGGGTGAGTCGTGGACAGCGGAGCGTGAAAAGGGGCACCTGCGATTCTCAGTGGAGAAGCCGCAGCGCTGGTGGCCCGTCGGGCACGGCGGCCAGCCGTTGTACACGCTGCGCGTGTCACTCCAGGATGAACAGGGGCGCTTGCTGGACGAGGCGACGCACCGCGTGGGCCTGCGGACCACGGAGCTCTGCATCAAGCCCGACGCC